>JAYUCA010000401.1:0-20512 GCA_043740535.1 Rhodospirillales bacterium
CCACCGGATAGCCCAGCATCTGCTCGCCGTCCGGCAGGCAGAAGCCGAACCGCCCGAACAGATCCCGGTGCGCATCGACTGGGATGTCGGCCTCGGCCACCAGCCCGCGCCATGCCGCATACCCCGCATACCGCGGCGTCACCGCGCCGAAGCACAACGCCCGCACCCGGGACCGTATGCCGTCCGCACCCACCAGCAGCTCCGCCTCCCGCGCCGCCCCGTCGGCGAACGCAGCACTGACCACGCCGCCGCCATCCGAAACGGAAACCACCTCTTGCCCGGCGCTGTATCGATCGTCCGGCCACGCCTCCCGCAGCATCCGGAACAGCCGGTCCCACGACGTCATCGTCTGCGCGCGCTCGACGGCCCCCACCACCGAGCCGTCCCGCGCGAACGTCGCCCGCTGCCGCACCAGAACCCCGAAATCCACATGCGGGTCCAGCCCGACCGCCTCCAGCACGCGCCAAAGCTGCGGATGCGTGACGATGCCCGCGCCACGCCCCGACAGCGGCGCCGCGACCCGCTCGCTGACATGCACGTCCCACCCGCGCTGACGCAGCAGGTGGGCCGTGAACAGGCCCGCTATCGACCCGCCCACCACGATCGCCCTGCGCGCCCGCGATCCCGCCGACACCGTGCCGCTACCCCTGCCGCTGGTTCGTCATGCGGTCACAGACCCGGAACAGCGCCTGGTTGCCGTTGCCGCCCTCGCCTCCGGCGTATCCGGCAGCATGGTGATGACGCCATCCGCGCCCCAACCGCCCCAGCCGGAGGCGGCGGTCGTCGCAACGGGCGTCACCCCCGCGAGGCCCTGCACGCCCTCAGGCCGCGCATCATGCGCTCGCACGGCAAAGCCGGCCTCGACCAGGTTGCGGACCATATGCACGCCGATGAAGCCGATCGTGGTCATTGCCGTCCCCTCCACCCAGCAGGCCCAGCACCTTCAGCGACCCGCTTTGCCAAATCAAGGCCCCGCGGGTCATACGGCGCCGCCAGCCGATCCGGCGCTACAGCCGCACCACCACCACCGAAGCCGCCCCCGCCGAGAACCCCGCAACCGCCTCGCCCACCGCAGGCGCCGCGTCACCCCGCCCCACCTCGATCACCGCCAGCGCCCCCGGCCCGATCCACCCCGCCGCCCGCAACGCCGCCACCGCCGGCCCCGCCAACCCTGACCCATAAGGCGGATCCAGGAACACCAGCCCGCACGCCACGCCAGGCGGCGGCCGCAGCGCATCCCCCGGAATCACCCGACACCGCTCCTCCCCCCGGCACGCCGCCACGTTGGCCCGCAGCGCCGTCAGCGCCGCCCGGTCCTTCTCGATGAAAACCGCCTCCGCCGCCCCGCGCGACAGCGCTTCCAGCCCCATGGCGCCCGTGCCGGCAAACCCGTCCAGCACCCGGGCCCCCTCCAGCACCGCCCGCCCGCCCCAGGGCGCATGCATCAGCCGGTCGAACACCGCCTGCCGCACCCGGTCCGCCGTCGGCCGCGTCACCTCCCCGGCCGGCGCCGCCAGCGCCCGCCCCCGCCAGGCCCCGGCAACGATCCTCATGTCTCCGCCGGCAACTGCTCCCGCAGCACCTTGCCCGGCACCTCGTCGACGGCGCCCCGCGCCAGGTTGCCCAGCTGGAACGGCCCATACGCCACCCGGATCAGCCGGCTGACCTGCAGCCCGAGATGCGCCAGCACCCGCCGCACCTCCCGGTTCCGCCCCTCGCGCAGCGCCACGCCCAGCCAGACGTTCTCGCCCTTGCGGACCTCGACCTGCGCCTCGATCGCCCCGTACCGCACCCCCTCGATCGTGACCCCGTCCGCCAGCCGCGCCAGCGCCGCCGGCTCCACATCCCCCCACGCCCGCGCCCGATACCGCCGGATCCAGCCGTTCGACGGCAGCTCCAGCCGCCGCGCCAGCGCCCCGTCATTGGTCAGCAGCAGCAGCCCCTCGCTGCTCAGGTCCAGCCGCCCCACGCTGACCACGCGCGGCAACCCGGGCGGCAGCTTCTGGAACACCGTCGGCCGGTCCTCGGGGTCCTTGTGGGTCGTCACCAACCCCTCCGGCTTGTGGTAGCGCCACAACCGGGTGCGGTCAGGCGCCTGCACCACCGTGCCGCCCACATGCACGACGTCGTCCGGCTGCACGAAGGTCGCGGGATGGGTCACGGCGTGGCCGTTCAACCGCACCTTCCCCTCCCCCAGCAGCTTTTCCGCATCCCGCCGGCTCGCCACCCCCGCCCGCGCCAGCCACTTGGCGATCCGCTCGCCCCGCGGCCCCTCTGCCGCCTCCTGCGGCGGACCCTCCGCCGCCTCCCGCGGCGGACCCTCCGCCGCCGCGTCAGGCCCCTCGTCGCTCAACCGCCGGCAGCCGCGACGAAGGCCTGGAAGATCAGCGCATCCGCCGGGTCGATCAGGAACTCCGGATGCCACTGCACGCCCAGGCAGAAGCCATAGCGCGGGTCCTCGATCCCCTCGATCACCCCGTCCGGCGCCGTCGCGTTCACCACCGCGAACCGCCCCGCCTTGAGCACCGCCTGGTGGTGCGCCGAGTTCACCCGCATCGTCCCAGCCCCCGCGATCCGGTGCAACAGCGTGCCCGGCGCCAGCGTCACCAGGTGGCTCGGCTGGTCCCGCGGGTTCGTCTGCTCATGCTCCAGCGCGTTCTCGATCCCGTCCGGGATGTGCTGCATCAGCGTCCCGCCCAGCGCCACCGCCAGCAGCTGCTGCCCGCCGCAAATCCCCAGCACCGGCATGTCCCGCGCCAGCGCCCCCCGCACCAGCGCCAGCTCGGCCGCCGTCCGCTCCTCCTTCAGCGTCACCGTCGCATGCCGCTCCCCGTCGCCATAAAGGCTGGGATCGACGTCGAACGCCCCGCCCGTGATCACCAGCGCGTCGATCCGGTCCAGGAAATGCGGCGCCAGCCCCGGATGATGCGGCAGCGCCACCGGCACCCCGCCCGCCGCCTCCAGCGCCTGGGTATAGTTGGCCCGCAGCGCATACCACGGGTATTTCGAGTAGCCGCCAGGCTGCTCCGCGTCCAGGGTGACGCCGATAAGGGGTTTGATGCGGGCGCTCATGATGGGGGTCAGTAGCCCCCCATGGGGATCGGGAGCAAGCCGCACGATGGATGGACCAACCACCAAGGCGATGCAGCAGGCCCTCGCCCTGGCCCGGCACGCCGCCACCCAGGGCGAAGTCCCGGTCGGCGCCGTGGTGCTTGGCCCCGACGGCGCAGTGCTGGCCGAGTCCGCCAACCGCGTGGAACACACCCGCGACGCCAGCGCCCACGCCGAACTCCTGGCCATGCGCGCCGCCGCTGCCCGCCTCGGCACGCCCCGCCTGCCAGGCTGCACGGTGGTGGTCACGCTGGAGCCTTGCCCGATGTGCGCCGCAGCCATGGTGCACTTCCGCATCGCCCGCGTGGTGTTCGGCGCCTACGACCCGAAAGGCGGCGGCATCGACCACGGCCCCCGCATCTTCACCCAGCCCGCCTGCCTGCACCGCCCCGAAGTCATCGGCGGGGTGCAGGAGGCAGCGTGCGGGGACGTGCTGCGGGACTTCTTCGGGACGCTTCGGGAAGGTGGCTCAGTGTAGCAGGAACACGATTGCATGGATCGTGCGAAGCCAACGGGTGCGAATTCAAGGATGTCGCACCCGCCCTGCAGGCCGGCGTCGAATGAACGCTCGGCCTCATCCCTTACCTCTTTCCCATCGCTGTCATCGCGAGCCCCTTGGCGAAGCGATCCAGGGGCCTCATTGCACCGCTCCCGGCCCCTGGACCGGCCCCGGCCACATTCAGCCGCACCGCGCAGGACTTCGTAGCGACATTGACCTTCAAGCGGGTCGAGCAGCCGCAGCGTCACAGCAACGGATCACGCTCTGGCAGGTCAGCGCCACCGGGCAACACCACGCACCGCCCAGGCGACGCTGGCAAAACTGCGCGGGCCATCCGGACTCTCGCAGAGATAGCCAGCGCGAACAGCAGTTTCGAGACGCTGGCGCGTTCCACCCGAAAGCCCGTCGATATACTCTGTCGTAGTCCCCTGGCCAGTCAGCAACGGATACCAGTAATCGTCAAAATTCAAGAAGTCCATTCGGATCGTCAACATCGTCTCGGTAACGTCCTGGAAGCCAGCTTGCTTGAAGATATCTTCGAGCTCACCCGCTTTGGTGGTCGGACGCATACAGGACGCTGCCCGCCGGGACGCGGCCGACGGTTCTATGGCAACAAGCGTGTCCCAGAACACGCGCTGGCTGGGCATGCCGCCATACGTGTCCCAAACGACCGCCGCAGCGACCCCGCCCGGGCGCAGCACGCGGTGCATTTCATTGACCGCCACACCTGCCCGCCGCCACGGAAGCCCGCCCTTGGCGTCGTGGTGCGCCTTTCGATCCTCAAGCGATCGCCCTTGAGGCCTGGGTGCCGATCGATCCCGACCGACGCTCCCATTGCGCGCCAGGAAGCGAACCTCCTGTTCCATTGCGTTGCCCACAAGCGCCGGTGCGAAAAACACCCTCGCGTCAAGTCCAGAGACAAGGGCCTCAACCCCGGCCCCCCCGGCCCCCCCGCCCCAGACCGCCCCCAACCCTACCCCGCCCGCCCGATATCCCGCCGGCAGAACCCCTCCGCCCAGCGCACCCGCTCCACCGCCGCATAAGCCGCCGCCCGCGCCGCCCCCAGATCAACCCCCATCCCGCCGATCGTCAGCACCCGCCCCCCATCGGCCAGCAACCGCCCCTCAACCACCCGCGTCCCCGCCTGGAACACCAGCGCCCCCGGCACGCCCGCCGCCGCCTCCAGCCCGTCGATCACGCTCCCGGACCGCGGCGCCGCCGGATACCCCTCGGCCGCCATCACCACCGCCACCGACGCATCGTCCCGCCACCGCAGGTCGAAATTCCCCAGCTCCCCCTCGCACGCCGCAACCAGCGCCGGCAGCAGGTCGCTCCGCAGCCGCGGCAGCAACGCCTGGCACTCCGGATCACCGAACCGCACGTTGTACTCGATCAGCTTCGCCCCCTCCGCCGTCAGCATCAGCCCGGCGAACAACACCCCCCGGAACGGCGTCCCCCGCCGAGCCATCTCGGCCAACGCCGGCCGCACGAACGCATCCATGGCCGGCCCCGCCTCAAACCCCGGCACCGGCGAGAACGCACCCATCCCCCCGGTGTTCGGCCCCACATCCCCGTCCCCCACCCGCTTATGGTCCCGCGCCGCCCCCAAAAAAACCGCGTCCGTCCCGTCGCACAGCGCGAACAGGCTGCATTCCGGCCCCACCAGGCACTCCTCGATCACCACCGCCGCACCCGCCGCGCCCATGCTGCCATCCCGCATCATGGCCGTGACCGCCGCCTCCGCCTCCGCCTCGGTCGCCGCAACCACGACGCCCTTGCCGGCCGCCAGCCCGTCCGCCTTCACCACGATCGGCGCGCCCCGTCGACGGATGAAGTCGATCGCAGCGCCCAGATCGTCGAACCGCTCCCACCGCGCCGTAGGGATCCCCGCAGCGTCGCACAGCGCCTTGGTGAACGCCTTGCTCCCCTCCAGCTGCGCCGCCGCCCGGCTCGGCCCGCAACACATGATCCCCGCCGCCGCCATCGCATCCGCCAGCCCCGCCACCAGCGGCGCCTCCGGACCCGGCACCACCAGGTCGATCGCCTCGTCGACCGCAAACCGCACCAGCCGCTCGATCTCCATGACCCCGATATCGACGTTGGTGGCAAGCGCCGCGGTCCCCGGATTCCCCGGCGCCACGAACAACCCGCCCAGCAGCGGCGACGCCGACAGCGCCCAGGCCAACGCATGCTCCCGACCGCCCGACCCCACCACCAGAACCCGCATCCCGCCTACCCCCTCAACCCCACCGCAGCCCCAACCGTCATCACCGACCCAAAAGATCGTCATCACCGAGACCCAAAAGATCGTCATCACCGGACTTGATCCGGTGATCCACGCGGCGCCACCTGCCCCGACCCCGGACATGAAGCACGCTACCGCCCAGATCGAAGCGCAAGCTGAACCGCATGGATGCCCAGGTCAAGCCCACCCATAACATAATCTATTGATATCACTACCAGAGTTCCCCAGGACAACCGCGTCGCCCCGACGAAGAACCCCGTTGGCCACTGGCCCCACCCGAAAACCAACCGGCCCGCATTTCGCCACGCCCCCAATACCAGCATACTCTCCCGCCATGGACCCCACGCCCACCAACATCCCCGAATACACCGTCTCCGAAATCTCCGGCGCCGTGAAACGCACCCTCGAGGGCGCCTTCGGCCGCATCCGCGTCCGCGGCGAGATCACCGACTACAAGCGCTACCCCTCCGGCCACATGTACTTCTCCCTGAAGGACGAAGGCGGCAAGATCTCCGGCGTCGTCTGGAAGACCACCGTCCCCCGCCTGGGCCTGGTCCCCGAGAACGGCGTCGAGGTCATCGCCACCGGGAAAGTCTCCGCCTACGGCGACCGCAGCGCCTACCAGCTCATCGTCGAGCGCATGGACTACGCCGGCGCCGGCGCCCTGCTCGCCCGCATCGAGATGCTGCGCGTCCGCCTCGCCGCCGAAGGCCTGTTCGACCAGGCCCGCAAACGCCCCATCCCCCTTCTCCCCACCGTCGTCGGCGTCGTCACCTCGGCCGCCGGCGCCGTCCTCCACGACATCCGCACCACCATCGCCCGCCGCTTCCCCCGCCCCCTGCTGGTCTGGCCCGTCCCCGTCCAGGGCGAGGGCGCTGCCCTCCGCATCGCCGCAGCCATCGCCGGCTTCGACGCCATCATGAAAGGTGGCCCGATCCCCCGCCCCGACGTGATCATCGTCGCCCGCGGCGGCGGCAGCCTCGAGGACCTTATGGCCTTCAACGACGAGGCCGTGCTCCGCGCCGTCGCCCTGTGCCGCATCCCCCTGATCTCCGCCGTCGGCCACGAGACCGACCACACCCTGATCGACCTCGTGTCCGACCGCCGCGCCCCCACCCCCACCGCCGCCGCCGAGATGGCCGTCCCCTCCCGCCTCGAGCTGGCCGCCAACCTCGCCCAGGAATCCGCCCGCCTGGTCAACGGCCTGGCCCGCATGACGCAGGAGCGCCGGCTCCGCCTCGCCCACGCCGCCCAGGCCCTGCCCAACCTGCCCAACCTGGTCGGCGCCGCCCGCCAGCGCCTGGACGACCGCGCCCAGCGCCTGGCCATCGCCCTGCCCAACCTGCTGGCCGCACGCCGCGCCGCGCTGCACCGCGCCGAACGCGGCATCCCCGACCTGCCCGGCCTGGTCCGCGCCGCCCGCCAGACGCTCGACTCCCGCGCCCACCGCCTGATCCTCGCCCTCCCGAACCTGGTCGCCCGCCGCCGCGCCAGCCTCGCCGAAATCCGCCTGCCCGCCCCCCGGACCCTGACGGCCCAACCCGCCACGGCGCTGCACCTGGTCGCCGCCGCCCTGGCCCACGCCCTGCAGCGCGCCGCCGCCCGCCACCGCGAAGCACAGACCCGCATCGCCGCCCGCCTGTCCCCAGCCCCCCTGCTGTCCAACCTCCGCGAGGCCCGCACCCGCCTGGACGCCGCCGCCGCCCGCCTGGAAAGCGTGTCCTACGCCGCCGTCCTGGCCCGCGGCTACGCCGTCGTGCTGGACGGCGCCGGCCACGCCGTGACCCGCGCCGCCGCCATCCAACCCGGCGCCCCCCTCACCCTGCGCTTCGCCGACGGCGATCAATCCGCAACCGCCGACCGCCCGCCCAGGCCCCGGCAGGCGACGCTGGCCCTGTAGCCCGGCCCCTCCGCCGGCCCCGCCCCGCCCACGACGCGACGGGGCCGCTTCGAGAGCGCGTTGCACCGCTCAAGGATCACCGGCGATGATCCTGAAGCGATCATGCTCTAAGGAATGAGTCGTCATCGCGAGCCCTTGCGAAGCGATCCAGGACCGATAGATCACGTCTGGCCGCCCTGGACTGCTTCGCAAAAGCTCGCAGTGACGATGCGGACCGGTCAATGCTGAATATCCCTGGCATAATTAGAGCGCAGTCCTTGACGCCCCCCCACCATGAATGTTCTACTTTCGTTCATGCACCCCCAACCCCAACCGACCCAGCCCGAGAACAACCCCGGCCAGCAAGCCGAAGACGCCCAATACTACCGCCGCGTCCTGCATGGCCTGATCGACATGGGCGCCGAACTCGCCGGCATCGTCCTCCACCAGGCCAAGGCCCGGTCCGAAACCCCAACGCCGGCCGCCGCCCCCGCGCCACACCCCACGCAAGACTTCACGATCCCCTTCGACCGCATCGCCCGCGCCATCCGCCGCACAGTGCTCCTCGCCCGGAAAATCGCCGAGCCCGCGCCCGCCGCCAGCCAGTCCGGCCAGCATCGCGCCGCCGCCCGCAAGCAGATCATCCGCGAGGTCGAGAACGCGATCGCGCACCGCGCAGACCCCGACGAGGCCGCATCCCTCCACGCCGAACTGCGGGACCGGCTGGACGCCCCCGATCTCGAGGACGACATCCAAAGCCGCCCCATCGCCGAGATCATCGCCGAAATCCGCCGCGACCTCGGCGTCGCCCCGCTGTCCGACCTCCATCCCTGGGAGCGTCGCACCCCCGCCGACATCGAAATTCTCTGCGCCCGCGCCGCCGCCCGCAGCGCCACCACCGGCGCCGCAGCACCCGGACCGCTCCCGCAACCCGCCGTCATCGCCCGAAAAAGACCGCCGCGAACCGGCCCCTTCGGCGACCTGCCTACGGACCCCGGCGAAGCCATCGCCAGAGTATTGGAATACGGCGCCCTTCAGAGGTGACAGCCGGCGGCCTCCAATGGGGGCGCCCGTTGTCCGTTGCAATACCGTCATGACCGGGCATCGACCCGGCCATCCACGCGCCGGCGCCCCGCCGGTACCGGTCATGAAGCGGCATGTTCAACCCGTTCGCCTGGTCCGCCCTGAACCGCGTGAAAGCCCGGCCCGGCGCCCACGGCTGTCCCGTATGACGAAACAAAAAAACGAATCTCCCATAGGCGATTCCCCTCCGAAACCGCCTGATTCCGCTACCACCCCACCCATGCCGCAGTGCATCATTCCCCGGATGGACGCCCCCCACCCCACCCACATCGAAGCCCTCCTCGCCCTCCTCGCCCGCCGCATGGCGGAAACGGTCGAAAACCCCTTCGGCAACCCCGTCCTCTCCGTCGCACTCGCCATCAACCGCCTGATCGACGACGACGACCTCCCGCCCGACGCCATCACCGCCATCGTCCGCCAGCTCCGTGACGAGGCCTTCGCCGGCCGCGCCCGGCGCCTCGCCGCCTATGTCGGCGGCGCCGGCCTCGCCGCCTCCGAAGCCGCCTTCGCCACCGTCGCCGCCACCGTCCTCCGCCCCGACCCGGCCGACTCCCCCGTCCGCTGGGCCGACTTCCGCGCCAGCGTCGAGCGCCCCCGCTACGCCGCCGTCTTCACCGCCCACCCCACCTTCTCCCTGGCCCCCGCCGCCGCCACGGCCCTCGCCGCCCTGGCCAGCGGCGCCATCGCCGCCGCCCCGGACCTCGAAACCCACCGCCCCCCACCCATCACCCTGGCCGAGGAGTTCGCCCAGTCCATCGCCGCCATCGCCCACGGCCGCGACGCGCTCGACCGCCTGAACCACGCACTGCTCGCCACCGCCGCCCAGGCCTGGCCCGACCGCTGGACCGAGCTTTCCCCACGCCCCATCATCCTGTCCACCTGGGTCGGCTACGACACCGACGGCCGCACCGACATCACCTGGGCCGACACGCTCGGCCTCCGCCTCCGCGTAAAACACCTCCAGCTCGAACGCCTGGTGGCCCAGCTCACCCCCCTGCCCCACACCCAGCCCCTGCTGACCCGGCTCGACATCGCACTCCACGCCGTCCAGGCCCAGCTCGATGCCGCAGCCCTCGCAACCGGCCCCGCCGCCATCGCCCACTTCGCCCGCACCCTGGTGGCCGGCCGCGACGACGCCATGATCACGCCGGCCCCGCTGCTGGAGCTCTTCGCCCCCGCCATCGCCGCCGCCGAGGGCGACGCCAAGCGCGCCCTGTGCGTGGTGCGCGCCGGGCTGGTGGCGCACGGCCTGGCGCTGGCCCACACCCACACCCGCCTGAACTCCTCCCAGCTCCACAACGTCGTCCGCCAGCGCCTGGGCATCATCGACACCATCGAGGACCCGTCCCACCGCCGCGCCCTGCTCGCCGCGATCAACGCGGCACTCGACACCGTCACCCCCGTCCCGGTCGACTTCGGCGGCCTGATCGCCGAACAGGCATCGGCCGCCCGGCTGATGATGACCGTCGCCCAGATCATCAAGCACGTCGACGCCTCCGTCCCCATCCGCTTCCTGATCGCCGAGACCGAAAGCGGCTACACCCTGCTCGCCGCCCTCTGGCTCGCCCGCCTGTTCGGCATCGAGCGCCATATCGAGATCAGCCCGCTGTTCGAAACCGCGGAAGCCCTCGAAAGCGGCCAGCGCGTGCTGGAGGAGGCGCTCCGCAGCCCGCACTGGCGCGCCTACCTGCAGCAGACCGGCCGCCTCACCCTGCAGTTCGGCTACTCCGACTCAGGCCGCTACGTCGGCCAGCTCGCCGCCAGCTATTTGATCGAGCGCCTCCGCTTCAAGATCGGCGAAACCCTCGAACGCTTCGGCGTCGACGGGGTGGAGGTCGTGCTGTTCGACACCCACGGCGAGAGCATCGGCCGCGGCGCCCACCCCGGCTCGCTAACCGACCGCCTCAAATACCTGTCCCCCACCGCCAGCCGCCAGGCCCTCGGCCGCGCCAACCTGCCCGTCCGCGAGGAAAGCGCCTTCCAGGGCGGCGACGGCTACCTGCTGTTCGGCACCAGGGCCCTCGCCCAGGCCACCATCGCCCGCATCGCCGAGCACGCCTTCCACCCCGCCGCCGGCCCCATCGAGGACCCGATCTACGCCCAGCCCGACTTCGCCGCCGACTTCTTCGGCACCGTCCAGTCCGCCATGCAGGAACTGGTGGAAGACACCGGCTACACCGCCCTCCTCGGCTCGTTCGGCCCCGCCCTCATCGACAAGACCGGCTCCCGCCCCTCGGCCCGGCAAACCGACGGCGCCGTCCGCGCCGTGTCCATCAGCCACCCCAGCGAACTCCGCGCCATCCCCAACAACGCGATCCTCCAGCAGCTCGGCTGGTGCGCCAACACCCTGCAGGGCATCGGCAGCGCCGCCGCCCGCAACCCGGAGCTGTTCGCCCAGCTCCATGCCGGCAGCCGTCGCTTCCACCGCGCGCTGGACCTCGCCGGCCACGCGCTGGCCCACTCGGACCTTGAGGTCCTGCGCGCCATCGTCGGCACGCTCGACCCCGGCGCCTGGCTCGACCGCGCCTCCCGCACCCGCAAGCCCGGCCGCAGCCAGGCGCTGGTCACCGTCGCCCGCGCGCTGGAACGGCTCGACCTGTGGGCCCCCGTCCACGCCACCTTCCGCCGCGTGCAGGCCGACCACCTGGCGCTCCGCGCCGCCTGGCCGGACGCCCCCGGCATGAAGCCGCGCGAGCTGCTGCTCCACGCCCTCCGCCTGGCGCTGATCCAGCGCATCTGGCTGATCGCCACCGAGATCCCCGATTTCTCCCCCCGCCACGGCGTCACCCGCCAGGGCCTGGAAGCGGCCCTGCTCCGTCTCGAGGTCCCGTCAGCGCTGGACTGGCTGGAGAAGATCTTCCCCACCGCCCAAGATCAGGACGCCGAACAGGACTACGGCGAACCCCCCGCCCCCCGCTCCGCCGGCGCCTACTCCCGCGAGCAGACCCACATCATCGACCCCATCCGCACCCTGTTCGCAACGATCAGGGAAATCTCGACCGCCATAACCCACGAAGTCGGCTTCTTCGGCTGAACCCGCCCCACCCGGAACGTAGGGCGGAAGAGCGCAGCGTCATCCGCCTCTTCGGCCAATGTCGTGCGTGGAATGGCGGATGACGCTTCGCTCTTCCGCCCTATAGCTGACCCTACCGCCCCGCAATCGGCGGCAACGGCTTGGACCCGTCCGGCGTCGGCTCCTCCCCCGCCGCTAGCATCATCGCGATCGTCACGTAAGTCCCCGACACCGTCACCAGATCGACGATCTGCTGGTCGCTGAGATGCTTGCGCGCCTCGGCGAAGGTCTTGTCCTGGATCGCGTGCTGCGTCGCCAGCTCCATGCACAGGTCATACGTCACCGCCTCGTCCGGCTGCATGGCGGCGGGCCGCCGCCCCTCCTTCAGGTCCGCCGCGACCGCCTCCGACAACCCCGCCTTCAGCGCCAGCGGGTAATGCGCCTTCCACTCCACCTGCGACGACCACACCCGCGCCTGGATCAGGATGGCGAACTCGTTCAGCTTGCGCGGCACCGAGGTGTTGAACCGCAGATAGTCCAGCAGCGCCACCATCCGCTGCGCCATCACCGGGCTGCGCAGCATGACGTTGTACGGCCCCTGGATGCCAAGGCTCGACACCTTCAGCACCTCGTCCGCCACCACGTGCTGCGCGGGCGTCAATTGCTCGACGGTCAGTTGCGGAAACCGCTTCTCCTCCGCCGAGCGCGCCGTGATCGTGGGGGTCAGCATCGCGCCGCAAAGCCCGGCAACCGCCAAAAGACGAGTCCGCATGAATTTCTGTCCTTATCGTTCGAACGCTTCATTCCCATCGGCCAGCATAGTCGCCGCGCCCGAACACCGGCAAGCTACGGCGCCACCTCCGCCAGCAACCGCTCCAGCGCCGCCTCGTCCGCCCACCGCAGCCCCACGCCCACCGCCCGCACCCGGCCGCGCCATTCCGGCGTCAGCCGCACCGCATCCTTGGGCGTCGTCACGATCTCGGCGTCCAGCAGCCGAGCCCGCGCCAGCACCGCCTCCAGCTCCCGCGGCCGGAACTGATGATGGTCCGGGAAGTCCATCGCGGCCGCGATCGTGGCCCCCGCCTGCAGCAGCGTCGCATGGAACTTCGCCGGGCGCGCGATGCCCGCGAACGCCACCACGCGGACCCCATGCAGCGCCTGATCGGGCGCCAACCACGCCTCCAGCACCGGCATCCCCGCCGGCAGCACAGCCGCCGACCCACGCTGGTCCATCCCGATCATCACCGCGGCCCGGCACCGCGCCGCCGCCACCGCCGCCGGCTCCCGCAACGGCCCCGCCGGCAGCACGCGCCCGTTGCCGAACCCGGTCGCCCCGTCGATCACCAGCAGCCCGGCATCCTGCACCAGCCCGGCATTCTGCAGCCCGTCATCCATCAGCAGCGCCTGCGCGCCCGCCGCCACCGCCGCCCGCGCGCTGTCGGCCCGGTCCGCCCCCACCCACGTCGGCGCGACCTGCGCCAGCAGCAGCGGCTCATCGCCCACCAACGCCGACCCGTGCTGCGTCGGATCGACCAGCAACGGCCCCCGCACCCGCCCCCCATACCCGCGGCTGAGGCAATGCACCGCGACCCCCCGCGCCCGCAGCCGCGCCGCGATATCCAGCGCCAGCGTCGTCTTCCCCGCCCCGCCCACCGTCGCGTTGCCGCAGCACAGCACCGGCACCGGCGCCCGCCACCCGGCCCCCGCGACCCGCCGCGCCGTCATCCGCGCCACCACCGCCGCCACCGGCGACAACGCCCACGCCGCCCAGCCGTCATGCTGCCAGAACCGCGGCGGTGTCACAGCGCCTCCTTCGTCATCAACCCCAGGATGGCCCCCGCCAACAGCCCCGGCAACGCCGCCTCCCCGCTCGCCGCGCATTGCGCCGCAGCGCCCATCCGAAGGCGCAGCCCAGCGTCCCGCAGCATCGCATCGACCCAGTCCGTCAGCGCCGCCTGGTCCGCCACCGTCGCCAAGCCCCCGGCCTGCCGCAGGCGAAGCACCGAATCAGCGAAATTGGCCGTGTGCGGCCCCATGGCGATCGCACAGCCCAGCCGCGCCGGCTCCAGCGGGTTCTGCCCCCCCTCGCCCACCATGCTGCGGCCCACGAACACCGTCGGCGCCAGCCGGTACAGCAGCCCCAGCTCCCCCATCGTGTCGGCGATCCACAGCCCGCCCGCCGGCGGGTCTTCCCCAGCGCCGCGCCGCGCCGCGCCCAACTCCGCCGCCAGCGCCGCGCCACGCCCGGGATGCCGTGGCGCAATGATCGTCAGCAGCCCCGGATGCCTCGGCGCCAATTCCCGGTGCACCCCAGCCGCCACCACCTCCTCCCCAGCGTGAGTGCTGGCCGCCAGCCACACCGGCCGGTCGCCGACCACCCCCCGCAACCGCGCCAACTCCGCCGCATCCGCCGCCAGCGGCGCCGCAGCCAGCTTCAGGTTCCCCGCCACGTCCAGCCGCCGCGCCCCCAGCGACCGCAGCCGCGCCCCATCGGCCTCCGACTGCGGATGCACCCGGTGGAACGCCCCGATCACCTGGTGCGCGAACCCCGGCGCCCGCCGCCAGCCCCGATGGCTCCGCGCCGACATCCGCGCGTTCACCAGCATCAGGCCGATGCCCCGCGCCTGGCAGGCGGCGATCAGGTTCGGCCACAGCTCGCTCTCGACGAAGGCCGCCGCGTCCGGCCGCCAATGGTCGAGGAACCGCGCCGCCCACGCCGGCACGTCCAGCGGCACGAAACGGTGCAGCACCCGCCCGGCCCCGAACGCCGGCAGCCGCTCCGCCAGCAACCTGGCCGACGTCACCGTCCCCGTCGTCAGCAGCACCGTCAGCCCGGGTTCCCGGACCAGGTGCTCGACGACCGGCAGGACCGACTGGCTCTCTCCCACGCTGGCCGCATGCAACCATAGCAGCCGGCCCGGCGGCCGCGGCGCGGGGTCGATCCCCTCCCGCTCCGGCAGCCGTGCCGCGATCTCTTTCCCCCCCGCAACCCGGCGGCGCAGCATGACCCGCAGCGCCGGCGCCGCCAGCGTCGCCGCCGCTGCCCACGCCCCGGCGATCAGGCCGCGCACGCGGCATCCGCCTCGTCGGCCGCCGCGGTCAATGCCACCTCGATCGCCGGCAGGCTGTCCGCCCAGCCCTCCCGCGGCACCGCGATCGGCGCGCCGCACACCAGCACGCCACGGCCGAAGGGCAGCGGCATGATCATGCGGTCCCAGGTCGGCAGGATGCGCCGACGGGTCGATTGGGCGGCGCAGGGCAGCACCGGCACGCCGGCCATCGCGGCGAGCTGCGCCACGCCCCGCGCCACCTGGCGCCGAGGCCCGCGGGGGCCGTCCGGCGTGATCACCACCTGGTCGCCCGCCGCCAGCACGCCCAGCAGCGCCCGCAGCCCGGAAGCACCGCCCTTCTGCTCGGCGCCCTTGGCGCTGGACCCGTGCACCAGGTCCAGCCCGAACCGCCCCATCATGCTGCCGATCAGCCGCCCGTCGTGATGCCGGCTGACCAATACGTGCATCCGTCCCCGCGCCCGCCCGCCCCGCGCCCGCTGGTGCAGCGCCATCGTCCACAGCGCCGGCATCATCGGCAGCCGTTCGTGCCAGAACGCGAACACCGCCGCCTCGGCGAACAAGTACGGCCCCAGCGCCTCCGCCCCCACCAGCGTCCAGCGCGTGGTCCGCAGCGCGAACTGCAGGTATGCCCCCAACGCCCAGGCCCCCGCCGCGAGCGTCCTGGGGTGGCGGAGGATGCGTTTCATGATCGCCGCGCGGTAGCATGGGCCCGCCGACGCGGCAAACGGGCACGCTTGACACCATGCCTCGCCTCGATCCAATATTAACGAACGGTCGTTAATAGATGGGGCCATGGCAAGACTGGCAAACCGGCGCGAGACCATCCGGCACGAGGCGCTCCGCCTGTTCGTGGAGCGGGGCGCCGACGCCGTCTCGGTGCGCGACATCGCCGAGGCCTGCGGCATGCAGAAGCCGAACCTCTACAACTACTACGTATCCAAAGAGGCGCTCGTTTCCGAGCTGTTCCACCACGGCTACGCCGCCTACGGCGAGACCCTGCGCGACATCGCCGCCGTCGACGAGCCGTTCAAGATCCGGCTGGACCGCATGGTCCGGACCATCTGCCGCCTGCACGACGAGGACACCATGCGGTTCCGGTTCCTGGTGATGACCCAGCACGACTACCTGCGCCACGTCGCCAGCGACGACCGCAACCCGGTGGACGTCATCTGCCGCGCCGTGGCCGCCGCCATGCAGGCCGGCGAGATCCCGGTGCGCGACCCCCTGCTGATGGGCGCGGCCGTGATCGGCCTGATCGTGCAGCCGGCCACCTTCCTGCTGTACGGACGCATCGAGGGCGGGCTGCTCGAACGCGCCGACGCGATCGTCGCCACCTGCTGGCGGGCGCTGTCATGACCGGCGGCCGCATCGCCGGGGCCGTCCGCCCCTGGTCCGACATCTGGTCGCGCAGCGGCTGGACCGTGCAGGCGCACATCATGACCGGGCAGGCGAGAACCCTAGATCTCAACGGCAAGCTGCGCGCATCGGGGTCCGAGGCCGCCTGCCTTTCCTATGCCGAACTCTCGGCCCCGCCGTCGCGCGCCAGGCGGGCCGTCGTCCTGCTGCACGGCCTGGCCAACTACCCCGGCGAGACCGCCCGCGCCGCCCGTGCCTTCCAGCACAACGGCTGGGCCGTCGCCAACACCGGCTATCCGAGCCTGCGCGCGCCCATCGCCCGCCACGCCGAAAGCGCCAGCCGCGTCGCCCGCTCGCTGGCGGATGGCGGGGCGGAGACGGTGTCGTTCTTCGGCCACAGCCTGGGCGGCCTGGTCGCGCGGGCGGCGATGGCCCGGGCGGCGGCGGACGGCTGGCGTCCCGGCCGCCTGCTGCTGGTCGGCTCCCCGGCGCAGGGGTCGGCGATCGCCCGCCTCGCCGTCCGCAGCCGGGCGCTGCGCGCGCTGGGCGGCGAATGCGTCGACGCCGTCACCCCGGCCGGGGCCGGGGCCATCCCGCTGCCGGTCTGCCAGGACACCATGATCATCGCCGGCGGCACCGGGGGCCGCGGCTACAACCCGCTGCTGCGCGGCGACAACGATGGCGTCGTCACCGTCGACGAGACCCGCCTGCCCGGCCACGAGGCCGACTTCCTGCTGGTGCGGGCGCTGCACACCAGCCTGCCGTCGCGGCCCGAGACGATCGCCGCCGCACTCCGCTTCCTCGATGCCGGCCGCTGACGAAAAGGATATGGCCATGAGCAACTCGCCGCTTGCGCTGCTGAAGACCGCCCGCCTGGGGCCGCTCGCGCTGGCCACCGCCGCCGGGGCGTTCAACGACAACCTGGTGAAGGCGGCGATGGTGTCGCTGGCCATCTTCAAGCTGGGGGCCGGCGGGGCCGGGCTTTCGGCATTGGCCGGCGCGCTGTTCATCGCGCCCTACGCGCTGTTGTCCGCGACCGCCGGGCAACTCGCCGACCGCTTCGCCAAGCCGCGCGTGATCCTGGCCGCCAAGTCCGCCGAGGTGCTGCTGATGGCCCTCGCCGCCGCCGCCTTCCTGAGCGGCAGCGTGCCCGCGATGCTCGCGGTGCTGTTCGGCCTCGGCATCCAGGCCACGCTGTTCGGCCCGGTCAAGTACGGCGTGCTGCCCGAGCACCTCGCCGATGACGAGCTGATCGCCGGCAACGGCGCCATCGAGGCCTGCACCTTCCTGTCGATCGTCGCCGGCACCGTCGCGGGCGGCGGCCTGGCGCTGATCGAGCACGGCCCGGCCATCGTCGCCGGCCTTGGCCTCGCCATGTCGCTGGCCGGCGTGGCCGGCGCATGGCTGATGCCGCCCGCCCCGGCCGCCGATCCGGGCCTGCGGATCGGCCCGAACCTGATCCGGGAAACCTGGAACACCGTGCGCCACGCCGCCTCCGTCCGCCCGATCTGGCTGGCGGTGCTGGGCCTGTCCTGGTTCTGGACGATCGGCGCCACGCTGCTGACCGAGTTCCCGGTCATCGCCCGCGACACGCTGCATGGCGGCGGCAGCCTGCTGACGCTGTTCCTGGCCGTCTTCGCCGTCGGCGTCGGCATCGGCTCGATCGCCTGCGCCCGGATGCTGAAGGGCGAGGTCTCCCCCCGCTTCGTCCCCTTCGCAGCCCTGGGCATCTCGGTGTTCTGCTGGGACTTCGCCCGGGCCTGCGCCGCGGCGGGCGCCGATGGCGGCCTGGCCACCTGGCGGGACGCGTTGGCCTCGATGGACGGGCTGCGCATGCTGGCGGACCTGCTGCTGCTGGCCTGCTGCGGCGGCCTGTTCTCGGTGCCGCTGTACGCCATCGTGCAGGAACGGTCGGAGCCGCGCATGCGGTCGCGCACCATCGCGGCCAACAACGTGATGAACGCCGTGTTCATGGTGCTGGGCGCGGGCGCCGCGGCCGGGCTCGCCGCCCTGGGCATGGGCGGCCCCGGCGTGCTGACCGTCGCCGCCGTCGCGAACCTGGTCGTGGCGATCTGGATCGTCCGCATCCTGCCGCAGGACGTGTTCCGTTCGGTGTTCCGCTTCTACTTCCAGACCTTCCACGGGGTCGAGGTGCGGGGGCTCGAGAACTACGCCGCCGCCGGCGACAAGGTGGTCATCATCTCCAACCACCTGAGCTTCGCCGACGCCTCGCTGATCGCCTGCTTCCTGCCGGACAGCCCCACCTTCGCGGTGCATTCCAAGATCGCCGAGCTGTGGTGGGTGCGGCCGTTCCTGGCCGCGGTCGACGTCTTCAAGGTGGACGTGCAGTCGCCCTATTCGGTCAAGCGGATGGTCGAGGCGGTCCGCGACCACGGCCGCAAGCTGATGATCTTCCCCGAGGGCCGGCTGACCATGACCGGCAACCTGATGAAGGTCTACGAGGGCGCGGGGGTCGTCGCCGTCAAGTCCGGCGCGATGATCCTGCCGATCAGCATCGAGGGGCTGGAGTTCACCCGGCTGGGCCGCATGAAGGGCAAGCTGCGGATGCACTGGTTCCCGCGCCTGACCGTGACGATCAGGCCGCCCATCGACCTGACGCCCGCCAACGCGGCAGACCTCACGCCGCGGCAACGTCGGGAGATCGTGGGCCGCGCGCTGCAGGACCTGATGGTCGGCGCCGTCTACAGCGCCAAGAACACCGAGCGCACGCTGTTCTCGGCCTTCCTCGATGCCCGCGCCCAACATGGCGGCAGGACGCTGATCGCCGAGGACGCGCTGCGGGAGCCGATTTCCTACGACCGCCTGACGCTGGGCGCCGTGGCGCTCGGCCGGCGGATCGCGGCCCTGCGGCCCAACGAGACCAACATCGGCGTCATGCTGCCGAACATGACCGGCACGCTGGTGACGTTCATCGGCCTGCTGGGCTTCGGCCGCGTGCCGTGCATGCTGAACTATTCCGCGGGCGCCGACGGCATGCTGTCCGCCTGCCGGGCGGCGGCCGTGCGCACCGTGGTGTCCAGCCGGGCCTTCATCGAGAAGGGCAAGCTGGGCAAGGTGGTCGAGCGCATGGAGGCCGATGTCGAGTTCCTGTGGCTGGAGGACGTCCGCGCCGGCATCGGCCTGGCCGACAAGCTGCGCGCCAAGTTCGACGCCCTTTTCGCGCGCCGCCTGCCCGGCGCCGTCGCCTCCCCGGGCGGCTGGGCGGTCGTGCTGTACACCTCCGGCTCCGAGGGCGCGCCGAAGGGCGTCGTGCACAGCCACCGCAGCCTGCTGGCGAACTGCGCGCAGCTCGCCACGGTCATCGACTTCACCGGGTCTGACCGGGTGTTCAACGCGATGCCGGTGTTCCACAGCTTCGGCCTGACCGGCGGCACGCTGCTGCCGCTGCTGCACGGGGTGCGGACGTTCCACTACCCGTCGCCGCTGCACTACCGCATCGTGCCCGGCCTGATCTACGACACCGACGCGACGATCGCCTTCGGCACCGACACCTTCCTGAACGGCTGGGCGCGGTTCGCGCATCCCTACGACTTCTATTCGATGCGCTATATCTTCGGCGGCGCCGAGAAGATTCGCGAGGAGACGCGGCGCATCTACGCCGACCGCTTCGGGGTGCGCCTGCTGGAAGGCTACGGCGCGACCGAAACCGCGCCGGCGCTGGCGATGAACACGCCCATGCACTCCCGCCCCGGCACGGTCGGCCGCTTCCTGCCTGGCGTGGGGCACCGGCTGGAGCCGGCGCCGGGCATCGAGGGCGGCGGCCAGTTGTTCGTCAGCGGGCCGAACCTGATGCTCGGCTACCTCCGCGCATCGGCCCCCGGCGTGCTGGAGCCGTGCAGCGGCGAATACGACACAGGCGACATCGTCGACGTGGACGCGCAAGGCTTCGTGTCGATCAAGGGCCGCGCCAAGCGGTTCGCGAAGATCGCCGGGGAGAAGGTGTCGATGACGGCAGCCGAGTCGCTGGTGGCGGCGCTGTGGCCGGGCGACCTGCACGCCGTGATCAGCGTGCCGGACGCCCGCAAAGGCGAGGCCCTGCTGCTGGTGACGACCCGCAAAG
Source organism: Rhodospirillales bacterium (assembly GCA_043740535.1). Lineage (GTDB taxonomy): Bacteria > Pseudomonadota > Alphaproteobacteria > Acetobacterales > Acetobacteraceae > JBBROS01. The sequence goes on from JAYUCA010000401.1 coordinate 20,339, forward strand.
GCGCCGACGCGAAGGACATCCTGCTGCATGCGCGGGAGCGTGGCGTGGCGGAGATCATGGTGCCGCGCGCCCTGACGCAGATCGACGCGATGCCGCTGCTGGGCACCGGCAAGATCGACTATCCGGCCGTCGGGCGGCTGGTGGCCGAACGTGCGCCCGAACGCGTCATGGCCT
>JAYUCA010000402.1:0-2353 GCA_043740535.1 Rhodospirillales bacterium
GGGGTCGAGATCGTCGTCACCTCCGGATCGAAGCGGAAGTCGCGATGGATGCGCCCCATCAGGTCCAGCAGCGCCGCCAGCAGCGGCCGGCCCGGCGCAAAACTTGCCTCCGCATAGGCCCGCGCCTCGGGCTCCGCCGGCGCCATCGCGCTGCCGAACGTGAACTCGGCCACCTGCCGCGCATGCGCCGCCCGCAGCGCCAGGCTGGCGACGTGCTCCCAAGCCAGGGTCTCCCCGGCCCGCGGAAACACCCGCGGATCGACCGCCACCACCGCCTCGGTCGCGACCCGCAGCGATCCGTGCGCGCGGTCCAGGAACAGCCACGCCACCGCGTTGCCGAAATGATCGGCGCCCCAGCCGATCTTGTCCGGCGCCGGGTCCGTCCGCATCGTGTAGTGCAGCACCCGCTGCCACGGCAGCTCCCGCGGGCGCAGATGCAGCATGTGCGCCGCCAGTTCCACGCGGCTGGCGTACTCGTACTCCGTCACGTGCTCCACCCGCAGCGTCATGCCGTCTCCAGCCCCACCGCCTGCAGCTTCGGCAACAAGGCGAAGAACCGCCGCGTGATCCGGTCGGACAACTCCGCCGCACCGTTCCCCACGCCCATCAACGGATCGGCGATCGCCTGCACCGCGACGGCCGGGTCATCGGATCGGGAAACCTGGTCGACAAGCGCCGCCACCTGCTGCCCCCACTCCCGCGCCACCTGCGACAGGTCAGGATCCCCGGCGCTGTCCAGCAGCACCGCCGCCTGCTCGAACTGGAACGCCAGCGCGCGCGGGTTGCCGGTGTCGGCCAGCACCAGGTCCAGCACGGGCGCCGGCTGCAGCACCGAAAGATACCGGCTGCGATAGGTGATCGCGCTGTCGAACAGCTCCAGCACCAGGCGGATCGTCCCGTCGTTGCGGGCCGGCGGCTGGTCCAGCACGGCCGCCAGCACATAGCCGCCCACCATCGCCCGCTCGATCCGCCGGCCCAGGTCCAGGAACAGCCGCCCGCCGCCGCGCACCATGCCCTCCGCCGCCACCCCCGCCACCGTCGTCGCCAGCCGCTGCAGACCGGACATCGCGTGCACCAGCCCGTCCAGCCCGCCATCATCCGCGTCGGCCACATCGAACCGGGCCGCACGCAGCGCGTGGCTGAACGCGCCGTGCGTCTCGACGGTCATCCGGTCGCGCAGCGCCTCGACCAACCGCGCCACGCCCTCCAGCCCGGCCCCCATCGACCCGCGCGGCTGCAACGCCAACCGGATGCGGCCGTCCAGCGACGTCCCGGGCTCCACCTGCGCCAGCCCCGCCGCCTGCAGGCAGCGCCCCAGCACATCCAGCTCCGCAATCTCTCTCGGCAGCGGCGCCCCGCGCGCCCGGCGCAGCAGCCCGGCCCGGCCCAGCCGCGCCTGCGCCTCCAGCCGCTCCACATAGCGGCCCAGCCAGTAGAAATCATCCGCGACCCGGCTCGGCAGGTTGCCCGCCGTCCGCCGCAGCGTGACCGGCACCTGGTGCATCGGCTGCGGCCCCTGGATCACGCCACTATCCTCGCTCAACACCCAGACATCCTTGAACAGCGCGCCAGAGGGCAACGCCTCCGTCACATGCTCGCCGGCCGACAGGACGCGGGCGAGGCCGCCCTGCATCATGCGCCATCTGTGGCCGTCATTCATCAGGAACAGCCGCAACACCACCGGCCGCGCCGCAAGGCCGCCCGATCCGGCGCCGGGCGAGGCAAAGCAGGGCGCCAGCGACGGCGCCATGCTGGTGCAGCCGGCAAAGGCCCACGGCCGTGCCGCCATCTGCTCCTCCAGCGCCGCCCGCGCCTCCCGGCTCAGCCCGTTCAGCGGCGCCGGCGGCGCCGACCCGTCCAGCGCCGGCCGCACGCTCCAGCGATCGAAGCCCTGCGCCACCATCCGCAGCGCCCCGTCATCGGCAAGCCACACCGTCGGTTGCGTCGGCAGCCGCAGCACCTCGCCCAACAGGCGCCGGGCCAGGGACGGCATGAAGGCCGAGAACGCCGGCGCCTCGATCGCTGCTGCACCGGGATGGTTCAGGATACGCACCTGGCCGTGCCTCGTTGCATCCAGCAGCCCCGCCACCCCGGGCCCGCCCGCCGGCAGTTCCAGCGGGTCCAGCCGCCCGCCCGCCACCCGCCGCAGCAGCACGTCGACCGGTTGCAGCCCCTCCAGCGTCTTGATCGACAGCACGCCGCCCCGCACCGTCAGGTCCCGCGATTCCACCAGCGCGCAGGCAAGGTCGCGCGACAGCGCCAGATGCTCCGGCCAGTGCGGGTCCGACGGCCCGGGCGTCAGCATCGCCACCACCGGCGCCCGCCCGTCCGCCCGCGCGCCCAGCCGCAGCAG
>JAYUCA010000403.1:0-6440 GCA_043740535.1 Rhodospirillales bacterium
GTGAAGCTCGCCTCCGGCGGCAGCCGCGGCGGGGTGATCGTCACGACCGCGCAGGGCCAGGCGCTGCTGAGCCAGAGCACCGAAGTCGACCTGCTGACGCCGACCTACGCGCCCACCGTCATCGCCACCAACCCGCCCAGCGGGGCGTTGCTGCCGCTCCCGCTGCCCTATCTGTCGGTGCAGTTCGACCAGGACATGCTGGCCGGCAACGCCACCGACGCCGGCAGCGTGTTGAACCTTGCCAACTACACCCTGACCGGCGCCGCTTCCGGCGTGCAGGCGCTGCAGGCCGCGGTGTATGACGGCGCCACCCGCCGCGTGCTGCTCAGCTTCGCCCCCCTGGTGGCCGACACCTACACGCTCGTCGTGTCGAGCGCCGTCGCCAGCACCTTCGCGCAGCACCTGGCGAAAACCTACACCACCAGCTTCACCGGGCTGCAGGACCTGACCGGGCTGGTCCGCATCGGCATCGCCAACACGCGCTATGACCAGACCAACCGCATCGTGTCGTACGACCTGACGCTGACCAATATCAGCACGGGCGCGCTGCACCTGCCGGCGGTGCTGGTGCTGGACCCGTCCAGCGGCACGACCGGGCTGCCGCAGGGCGTGACCGGCCGCACCGATGACGGCCGCTACTTGATCGACCTGTCCGCCAGCTTGCCGGCGAACGGCACGCTGGGCGTCGGCGCGTCGGTCACGGGCACGACCGTCTCGATCTCGACGCCGACGCTGACCCGCACCAACTTCTCTGTCGGCGTGTCAGCGACGCTCGACCCGCACACCGCCCCGGTGTTCAGCAGCACGCCGCCCGCCGCCACGGCAGTCGGCGCGACATTCACCTACGCCGCCCAGGCGACGGGCCAGAACAACCAGGCGCTGGTCTACTATCTGCTGACCGGGCCGAAGGGCATGACCGTCGACGCGGCATCGGGCCTCGTCACCTGGACGGTCGGCACGAACGCCGCCTCGGCCACCCCGGTCGCCGTCGAGGTGTTCGACGCGCATGGCGCATCGACGATCCAGCGCTTCGTCCTTGCCGTCGCCAACGGCAACGCCGCCCCCTACTTCACCGGCATCGCCGCAGAAGTGGATGGCGCGGAGGGCACGCCGATCAGCTTCACCGTCGGCGTCGTGGACCCGCAGGGCGCGCCCGTGCTGGTCACCGCCGACCGCCTGCCGCCCGGCTCGGCCTTCGATCCGAAGACCCGCATCTTCACCTGGACGCCCAGCTACAGCAGCGCCGGCGCCTACCCGGGCGCGGTGTTCTCGGCCACGGACGGCGTCCTGGACGCAACGGCGACGGTGGTATTCAAGATCGCCAACGTGGCCCAGCCGGTGACGCTGGACCCGGTCGGCACGAAGACCCTCAGCGAGGGCGACAAGCTGTCGATCCTGCTGCGTGGCGCCGGCGACCCGACCGCCACGTTGACCTATTCCGCCGACGACCTGCCGTTCGGCGCGACGCTCGACCCGGCGACCGGCAAGTTCACCTGGGCGCCCGGCTACACCCAGCACGGGTCGTATGGCTTCAACTTCTCCGTCACCGACGGCGTAACCACGGCCACCCAGGCCGCCACCCTGATCGTCAACAATGCCAACGGCGCACCGGTGTTCAACCAGCAAGACGGCTGGCAGGTGTTCGAGGGCCAGACACTCACCTTCGTCGCTTCGGCCTTCGACCCAGACAACCCGAACTATGTGCCGCCGTTCCGTGCGGCCGATGGGTCGCTGGCCCAGCTCTCCGAACTCCTGCCGACGGTGACGGTGACACCGGTGGGGCCGCTGCCGCATGGCGCGACCTTCGACCCGGATACGCTGCGTTTCACCTGGACACCGGTCTTCGGCGATGCAGGCCAGACCTCCGTCAGCTTCCTGGCCACCGACGACGGCAACGGCACTGGCCACCCGCTGACGGCCACCATCACGGTGCCGATCACAATCCTGCCGCAGAACGTTCCGCCGAGCATTGCCACGATCCAGAACCTGACCGTCGCGGCGAACACGATCGGCGGCGCCGACGTCGTGGTGACGGACCCGCAGCACCGGGCGCTGACGTTGAGCCTTGCCAACGACGCCCAGGGCCTGGCGCTGCCGTCTTTCATCAGCTTCGTCGACAACGGCGACGGCACCGGCCACATCAAGGTCGCGCCGCATCCGGGCCAACGCGGCGACACCGCGGTCTATCTGCTCGCCACCGACGCGGCCGATGCGCGCGGGCCGGCGCTGAGCAGCGCCCAGACCTTCGTCATCTCGGTCACCAGCGCCAGCGAGCCGCCGGTCTGGGCGCCGGCGATGGACGTCGTGGCCCCGGTTGGCCAGACGATCACCATCCCGCTCACGGTGTCGGAGCTGGACCAGGACGCGCTGATCTACAGCGTCTCCGGCCTCGCGGGCGCGTCCATCGCCACGGGGACGATCTACGGCAAGCCGGTCCTGACGGTCACGACCACGGCCGCCGACATCGGCGACCACACGCTGGTCATTTCCGCGACCAACACCGGGGGAGGCGGCGCCACCACGCCGATCACCGCGCGGGTCAGCCTGCTGCTGCGCGTGCGCGCCACCGACACGGCCCCCGTGCTGGCGCCGGTCGGCAACCAGGCGGCGACCGAGGGCACGCCGTTCACTCTGCAGCTTGCCGCCCGGGACGCGGAGGGCGACAGCATCAGCTACATCGCCACCGGCCTGCCCGCCGGGGCGGTGCTGGACATCAAGACCGGGCTGCTGACCTGGACGCCCGGCTACAGCCAGTCCGGCAGCTACACCGTCGGTCTGTCGGCCACCGATGGAGAGCTGGCGGGCAGCGAGACGATCACCCTCGCCGTCGCCAACACGCCCCGGGCGCCGCTGTTCGTGCCCACCGGCGACCAGGTGGCGCGCGAGGGGGGCGAGCTCAGCTTCATCGTCCAGGCGATCAGCCCGGACGGCGACCAGATCAAGCTCGCCGCTCCGGTGCTGCCCGCCGGCGCCACCTTGGACCAGGCCACCGGCGTGTTCGACTGGTTCCCCGGGTACGACCAGCAGGGCGACCACGCCGTCACCTTCTCGGCGACCAATCCGTTCGGCCAGGAGACGGACGAGTCGTTCGTGATCCACGTGACGAACGTCGACCGGGCGCCGGTGCTGGCGGCGTCGGACCATAACTTCGTCATCGGCAAGGCGGCCAGCTTCGCGCTGGGGGCCACCGATCCGGATGCCGGCACGACGCTGGCCTACGCGGCGCAGAACCTGCCGGACGGCGCGACCTTGGACGCCGCCACCGGCATCGTCACCTGGACGCCCGGACCTGGCCAGGCCGGAACCTACACCCCGGTGTTCAGCGCCTCGGACGGAACGCTCGCGACCCGGCAGACGCTGGTGTTCCAGGTGACGCTGGCGCCCGTGCCCCCCTTCGTGCGGATCGAGCTGACGCCCAGCTTTGCGAGCGTGCCGGGCCAGGCCGTCAACGTGCATGCGATCGCGGCGGGCGTGGCCGACATCGTCTCGTTGAAGCTGTTCGCCGATGGCGTCCAGGTCGCGATCGACAAGAACGGCCAGGCCACGTTCACCCCCGCCAAGCCGGGACGGATCCAGCTTGTGGCGACCGCGACCGACGCCGACGGCACCGTGGGGCAGGCGACCGCGACGCTGAAGACCCGCGACCCGGCCGACACCAACGCGCCTGCCGTGTCGTTCGACACGGCGACCCAGGGCGCGTTCTTCAGCGGCGCCGGGCGGATCGGCGGCACGGTCAGCAACCTCAACATCGACACCTGGACGCTGGAGATCGCATCCGGGGTCGGCGCGACGCTCGGGACATACCGCACGCTCGCGAGCGGCATCGCCTCCGTCTCGGGCGCGCTGGCGCAGCTCGAGCCATCGATGCTGCTGGCCGGGTTCTACACGCTGCGGCTGAGCGCCACGACTATGTCGGGGCAGGAGGCGTCGGTCCTCACCGCGGTCGAGGTCGATGCCGCCTCGCTCGCCGGCACATACCAGCGCCAGGTGACGGACCTCAGCACCACCCTGGGCGGCGTGCCGTTCGCGCTGGTCCGCTCCTACAACAGCAGCGCGGGGGCAACCGGGCTGTTCGGCCCCGGCTGGCGCTGGAGCCCACGGGACGTCGATCTACAGGTCGATGCCCCCACGACCGGGCTGGAGGCGCAAGGCGTCCTGGCACCTTTCAGCGCCGCCACCCGCCTCTACCTCACCCGCCCCGACGGCGTCCGCACCGGCTTCAACTTTGCCCCTCTCGGACAGACCCTGGGCGCCGTAACCCTCTATCACCCTGCCTGGACTGCCGATGACCTGACCGCCGGCTGGATCCTCGCCCCGCTGTCCGACCGCCAGCTCACCCGCGCCGGCAGCCACTACTACGACAGCACCACAGGCTCGGCGTACAACCCCGTCGACGAGGGCGGCGCTTCCTTCCTCCTCACCGGGCCCGACGGCACCGCTTACGTTATCGACCCCGCCCGCGGCGTCACCGAGATTCGCACCGCCCACGGCAACCTTGAGGTCGGCAGCTCCGGCGTCACCGGCCCCGACGGCAGCAGCGTCCAGCTCCTTTTGAATAACGCCGGCAATATCGCCCGCGTCCAGGCGCCCGATGGTACTGCCATCGTCTACACCTATGACGCCGCCGGCCGCCTGGTCGCCGCCCGCAACCTCGGGACTGGCGCCGGCGAGCGTTACGCCTACGATGTCGCCGGGCGGCTCATTGCCGCCGTCGCCGTCGGCGGCGCCGGCACTTCGCTGACCTACGGGGTCGCCGCGGTAACCGCAGCACCCATCACGGCCGACCTCGGCAGCGCCGGGCAGTTCACCGGCCAGACGCGCACCGACACGCTGGGTGCTACCGACCAAGTCTACACCGTCAGCATCCGCCAGTCCGAAATCGCCTCGGCGTCCAGCGGCGCCCTGCTGCTCCGTGTCTCCGTCACCGCCACCGGCGGCCAGGTGCTGTCCGCCCCCACCATCGACGGCCTCGTCGCGTCCTCCGTGCGCACCAGCGGCGCCACCACCGTGGCCCTGTTCGCCATCAGCCAGGCCGACCTCTACCGACTGCATGTGTCCGGCGGCGCCGGCGCCTTCTCGCTGTCCCTGTCCTTCGCCGGCGACGTGAATCGCGACGGCCGCGTCGACGGCGCCGACAGCCAGATCGAGATGGCCGGGGCCGCCCAGGCCGACGTCAACGGCGACGGCCTCGTCAACGGCACCGACGCCCAGGTCATCGCGGCCGACTTCGGGGTCTTCGCCAACCTGCCCCCGGTCCCCGTCGCCACCCTGCCCACCTACATGACGCATGTCGGCCTGCGCACGCTGATCGACCTCGGCGCCATCGCCACCGACCCGAACGGCGACGCCGTCACCTTCCGCGTCCTCGGCGTCACCCACGGCGCCGCATCCATCGCGGCCGACGGCGCCAACCTGCTGTTCACCCCGGCGGACGGCTACACCGGCGACGCCACTTTCACCGTCGTCGCCGATGACGGCTTCTCCCAATCCCCGGCCGAGACCGTCCACGTCATCATCAGCGCCGCGGCACTTGTCCACATCGACTTCGACCAGCTTCGCATCCTCTACACCGGCGCTGGCGCCACCGATGTCGTGAAGGTCTACGCCGACTTCACCGACCAGACCGGCGTGCTCGTCCCGCTCGACTACGTCGGCGCCGCCATCGACAACCCCGCCATCGCCCGCCTCACCTCCGACGGCCTGCTCACCAGCCTGGTGAACGGCTATACCGTGCTCCGCGCCCAGCGCGGCGCCATCGCCGCCGCGACCGTCGTCGGCGTCGGCGACCCCAGCAACGGCGATCAGATGATCGCCAAGCTCTCCAACATCGATCCCTATCCCGCCTCCGTCACCATCGTCCCGGACGGCGGCGCCCGCAGCGTCATCACCCGGCTCGGCACCCTGGCCAACGTCTTCCTCGGCCAGGCCGACGGCGTCCAGTACGTCTCGATGAACACCAACGTCGCCACCATCGACGCCGCCGGCATCATCCACGCCGTCGCGGACGGCACGATCGACATCAAGGTGCTGTGGACCTACGGCGAGGGCGTCGTCCATGTCCTGGTCAAGGAGCCCGTCATCGCGCCATCGACCGTCATCGGCGCCGCCGGCGGCGTCCTGCGCACGACCGACGGCATCCAGGTCGCCATCGGTCAGGGCCAGCTCGACAACGACGCCGCCGTTACCATCGCCCGCATCGCCCAGGACCAGCTCCCGCTGCCCATGGTCGGCGGCGACACCGGCGCGTTCGGCTTCGTCGGCGCGTTCAACCTCGACATCGTCGGCTCACCCGTCACCGGCGCCATCCAGCTTGCCATACCCGCCGCCGGCCTCGCCAACCCCGGCGACAAGATCTACTTCTTCCAGAAGGTCTCGCTGCGCACCGGTCCGGATGGCACGCTGCAGGACTGGTGGGCCGCGATCGACGACGGCGTGGTCGA
>JAYUCA010000404.1:0-2245 GCA_043740535.1 Rhodospirillales bacterium
GCCAGTGCGGCGGCGAGCGCCAAGGCCTGGCCTGCCAGGGCCGTGACGACCGGATGGTTGTCGTGCCGCGTCAACAGCGCATCGGCCAGGGGGCCAAGCCGGACAAGCCGTCCGCGCACGGGCCGGCCGGGGAGATAGAACGGGGTCACGCCGCGCGGCACGACGATGTCTGGCACGTCGGGCCGGTTGCTGTCGAGGAAAGCAGGGGTCGATGTCATGCCAGCGGCCCTGCAGGGTGACCCATGAGGGGCCATCGCCGCGAAGCGATGTCTGAAGATCGGGAAGAGCAGTCGCCTGGTGCCGCTGGTATCATAGGCCCTACATAGGGGGCAGGCCTGTCCAGGTGAACCTTCTTGGCGATCTGCATCTGCACTAGGCTGCCCTGCGGGGGGCGCGAACGGTGTCAGATTGGGGTTTCGTAGCGTCGCTCGTGCTGGCCCGCATCGCGTTCGGGTATCAGTTCCAGAGCCTGGCGAGCCTCGGGCCGGAGCTGGTCGCCCAGTTCGGACTGGGCTACGCGTCCCTGGGCACGTTGATCGGGCTCTATATGGCGCCCGGCGTTTTCCTGGCGTTTCCCGGCGGCCTGTTGGGGCGGCGCTTCGGGTCACGGGTTCTGGTGGGCGCCGGCCTCGGCCTGATGGCGGGCGGGGCGTTCTACGCCGCCCTGGACTTCAATCCGGCAGGCATCGGCGTGGGCCGGGTCATATCGGGCATGGGGGCGGTCGCGCTGATCGTCATGCAGGGCAAGATGATCGGCGACCGGTTCGGCGGGCCGCGCTTCATGCCGGTCATGGGGCTGCTGACCGGGGCGTTCCCGGTGGGCGTCGGGATGGTGGCGCTCACGAAGGGGGGCCTGCTGGCGGTCATGGGGCCGCCCGGTCTTTTCCTGGCAGGGGGCGCCATGGCCGTCGTATCGCTGCTGCTGTTCGTGGTCAGCGTGCGGGATCAGCAGCCGACGGGCCCGCGATGGTCGATGCCGTCGCGGCGGGAGTGCGTGCTGGTCGTGATCGCGGGGCTGGTGTGGACGGCCTATAATGCGGGCTATTACGGTTTCCTGTCGTACCTGCCGTCGCTGCTGGCCGCCCGGTCGCATTCGGTGGCGGTCATTTCCGCCGTGTTGACGATTGCGACGTGGTGCAACCTGCCGGCGACCGTGCTGGGCGGGGCGATGGCCGCACGTTGGGGGAACGGCCGGGTCTTCCTGGTGGGGACGGTGGCCGGGGTCGTTGCGGTGGCGGGGCCGGCATTCGCGGACTGGCCCTTCGTCTGGGGCATCCTGTTCGGCACGGCCGCATCGATCCACGCCGGGGTCATTCTCGCGGTCGGCACGTTATCGGCGCGGCCGGAAAACAGGGCGGTCGGGATGGGGCTGTTCTACACCACCTATTACATCGGGGGGGCCATGCTGCCGGCCGTCTGTGGCGGGGCGGCGGATTATGCGGGCACGCCGGCCGGCGCGCTGGTGGCGGGGGCACTGCTTTCCGCCTTGGCGGCGCCGTTCTACGGCCTGCACCGGCTGCTGCAACGGCGGTGGGCATGATCCGCGCGATGGCCGGGTCCGATGCGGCCGATGTCGCGGCGCTGATCCGGACGGCCTTCGAAGCACTGTCCGTGGCCCTCGATCCGCCGCCCAGCGCATTGCGGGAGACGGGCGGCAGCGTGCTCGATCACCTTGCAGCCGGCGGCGGCGCGGTCTTTGACAGCGCCGGCATCGCAGGCTGCGTGCTGTGGCGCGTCGAGGCCGGCGGCCTGTACGTCTGCCGCCTGGCTGTGGCGCCAGGGCGCCGCCGCGAGGGCATCGCGCGGCATCTGCTGCGGGCGGCCGAGGCGGAAGCCCGGCAGCAGGGCCAGCCGCGGCTGCACGTCGGCGTTCGGCTGGCGCTCAATGGAAACCGGCGCCTGTTTGCCGCGGCGGGATACGTCGAGGGGACGCACCGGACACATGAGGGATGCACGACGCCAACCTGGGTCGAGGCGGAGAAGCTGTTGTGACCGATACCAGGGATCAGAAGTCCTGACCTGTGCATTGGTTGGCGGAATGAAGGGCATTCCACCCCACGGGGCAATCGCGGAGGGATCTTTGGAGGCGGGAGTCGCAAGCGCTTCTCGCAGCGACGGTGGCGGCGTTGCCTGGCGGCACGGCGGAGATTAGAGCGGTATCGTTTCAGGTTGCTTGGACCTGAAACGAGGTTCCGCGTTCTTAATCAACAAGCTAGAGCTTGATCGCTTCGTCTACCTGAAGCGA
>JAYUCA010000405.1:0-3196 GCA_043740535.1 Rhodospirillales bacterium
GTAGGGCGGAAAAGCGAAGCGTCATCCGCCTCTTCGCGAAACCCGAGCTTGGATTGGCGGATGACGCTTCGCTTTTCCGCCCTACGCGCTACTGGCGCAAACCCCGCCCGCGGAAAATAACCTCCTTGCCGAACCGCTCCCGCAGCGCGTCCATCGCCCGCTGCGTCGCCACCCGGCGGGGCACGTCCGGGTCGGCAAGGTCCGGCTGGTCGGCAACATCCCCGGGCATCAGCGGGTTCGCGCCAAGCCCGATCAGCCGGAACGCCGTGCCGTCCGCCTCCCGCTGCAGCATGTGCCGCCCGGCCTGGAACAGCGCGTCGGGCAGGGCGGTCGCTCCGGGCAGCCGCTGCGTGCGGGTGCGGCTCGCAAAACCTGCCGTCTTCAGCTTCAGCACCACGCCGCCGGCCGAAAGCCCCTTTTCCCGCAGCCGCAGCGCGAGCTTTTCGGCCATCCGCCACAGATGCGTCTCCAGCGCGTCCAGCGCCGACAGGTCGGTGTCGAACGTCGTCTCGGCGCTCACGGACTTCGCGGCCTCGTTCGGCGTGATCGGGCGGCTGTCCTCGCCGCGCGCGCGGCGCACCAGGCCGGGGCCGTCCTCGCCGAGGCGCGCGACCGCCGTGCGGTCATCGAGCGCCTGCAGGTCGGCCAGACGGACCAGGCCCAGCGCGTGCAGCCGGCGTTCGAGCGCGGGCCCGACCCCTTGCAGCAGCCGCACTGGCTCCGGCGCCAGAATCTGCGCCGCATCCGCGCCTAGCACTTCGAAGCCGCGCGGCTTGTCGCGCCCGGCGGCGAGCTTGGCCAGCAGCCGGTTCGGCGCCAGGCCGATGGAGACAGTGACCCCCACCTCATGCTCCACGCGGCGCGCGAACCGGGCCAGCACGGCGGCCGGTGGTGCTTCGTGCAGCGCCTCCGTGCCGCGCAGGTCCAGCACGGCCTCGTCGATCGAGAGCGGTTGCATCAGGGGCGTGAGGTCGGCCATCAGGGTGCGGATGTGGCGGGCGGCGGCGACGTATTTCGGGAAGTCGGGGCGGATGACGACCGCGTCGGGGCAGGCCTTCAGCGCCTTGAACATCGGCATGGCGCTGCGCACGCCGTAGATGCGCGCGATGTAGCAGGCCGCCGTGACGACGCCGCGCGTGCCGCCGCCCACGATGACGGGGCTTCCCGCCAGCTCCGGGCGGTCCCGCTTTTCGACGCTGGCGTAGAACGCGTCGCAATCGACGTGGCCGATGCCGAGGCTGAACAACTCTGGATGGCGCACGATGCGCCGTCCGCCGCAGTCCGGGCAGGTATCCCCGTCCGGGCGCCCATAGCAGTCGCGGCAGAGCGATGCTGTCGTCATGACGGGTTCAGCCTACATCGTCGCCGACGGTCCCGCTGGGTTTTCAGCCGAAGAACCTTCCCTTTTTGCCACCCCCCCGGATGCAACCTCATCTGCCCGCCGTGGCGCCGTCCACTTCCCGGCAGGCCCCGCCCTCGACCAGCAGGAATCGCGTTCCGACCGCGCGGACGAAGCTGCGGTCGTGCGACACCAGGACGCAGGTGGCGCCCTGCTCGAGGATTTCGGCCTCGAGCTGTTCCTGGCCGGGGATATCGACGTGGTTCGTCGGCTCGTCCAGCAGGTACAGGTTGGGCTGCAGCAGCCGTAGAGCCAGCAGCCCTAGGCGGGCCTTCTGGCCCGGCGAAAGCTGGCCGATCGGGCGGCCCTGCGCCGTCACGCTGAATCCGGCGCCGGCCAGCAGGCTGGTCGCGCGCTGGTCGCCGATGTCGTGGCGCGCGGCGATGAAGCGGTGCGGGCTCTGGTCGTCCGGCAGATGCGACATCAACTGGTCAGCGTAGCCCGGCACCGCGCTGGCGCTCAGCCGCACGCCAAGCACCGTCTCGGTTGCGGCGCGCTGCAGCAGGCCCACAAGCTGCGACTTGCCGACGCCGTTGCGGCCCATCACGACGACCCGGTCGCCCTGCCGCACATCGAGTTTCTGGATGCGGAACAGCGGCGGGCCGCCGGGGGCGTGGACGACGAGGTCGCGGATCTCGATCAGCACCTTGGCGTGGGCGCCGCGGCTGGCGAGCTTGATGTCGGCGGTCCGTTCGGCGTGGACGGGACGGAGCGCCTGCTCCAGCCGTTCCGCGCGTTCCTTCAACTGCATGGACTTCTTCTGCAGCAGGTCGCTGCCGCTGTTGACGCCGATGTTGCGGAGTTCTCCGGCGTTGCGGCGCAGACGATCGACCTCTTTGGCGTCTTTCGCGTGCTTGCGGTCCTGCGCCGCGTCGTCGTCGGCCAGAAGCTGCCGCGCGCGGGAGAAGGGGCGGGCGTACAGCCGGCTGATGCCGGGGCGGAGGAACAGGGTGCGGGTGGTGCAGGCATCGAGGAAGCTGCGGTCGTGGCTGGCGATCAGCATCGGCGTGGTCGCCGCCGGGCCACGTATCCAGGCCTCCAGCATCGCGATCTTTTCGGCGTCCAGGTGGTTGGTCGGCTCGTCCAGCAGCAGCGCGTCGGGTTCGGTGATCCAGACCCGGGCCAGCAGCATCAGCCGCTGCCAGCCGCCGCTCAGCGCGCGGACGGGGCGGTCGTGCAGGTCTTCGGGGGTGTCGAACTCGTCCAGCACGGCGCCGACCCGCCACAATTCATGTTCCCGCGCATCCGGCGGCAGCGCGCGGCGCACGGCCTCGGCCAGCGTGAGGTCGAGCAGGTTGGGCGGGATGTCCTGCTCGACGAAGCCGACCCGCAGGCCGCGGGAGCGGACGATGTCGCCGGCGCCCGGCTCGGCGGTCCCGGCGATGCAGCGCAGCAGGCTGGACTTGCCGCCGCCGTTTGCCGCGACCAGACCGATGCGGTCGCCGGGACCGATCGTGATGCTGAGGTTCTGGAACAATGTCCGCGGCGAGAGCACGCCGACGTCGCGGAGGTTGATGGTGGCCATGGTTTGGCGCCGATCGAGTTTGACCACGAAAGTGTGGCCGTCGCTGCAACTCGGGCAGTCCGTTTCTGAAGCGAGTGGCTTCGTCCGGGTCCGCCCTGCGAAAACCTATCGCAGGGCCGGGACAGGGCCGCGGGGATGGCGCTGGTTGTACGCGTGCATGCAGCCTCCCAGGCCGAGGATTTACCAAGCATGACTCTAACATGAAGCGGGGTGGCTGTCAGCCCGTCCAGCCTGTCAAAGCGCGGGGAATCGAATATGGCGAATTCGTTCTG
>JAYUCA010000406.1:0-8273 GCA_043740535.1 Rhodospirillales bacterium
AGCCGCCATAACCACACCCCCATGGTCCTGTACCACGGCACCCCGAAGCGGCGATGCAACAGCACGAGGAAATACGTCGATCCTGCGACGTTGGCGATGATCGTCCCCCCCAGTATGCCGCACATCCCCAAGATGGGCGCCAGCGCCACCGTCAGCACGATATTCAGCACCATCGACACCACGGCGTAATAGGTTTCATACCGTGGCGCCCCGGCGGCCCGCACCATGGTCGTCCCGGCGCCCGTCAGGTTGTTGACGGCGAATGAAATGGACAGCGCAAGCAGGATGAGCTTTGCCTGCGGGTAGGGGCGCCCGATCCAGGTGATGATCAGGCGGTCGGCGGTCATCGCGGTGAACCCCGTGATCGCCAGCGTCAGAAGCATCAGATAGCGGGACGTGTGGCAGTAGAAGTCTTCCGCCGCGGCATGGTTTCGGCCCATCGATACTCTGGTGGCCGCCGGCATGACGGCCGACAACAACTGGAAAGGAATGACCCGGTTCAGCGATGCAAGTCGGTTGCCGATCTGATACGGCGTCACCGCCCCGATATTCAGGAACCCGGCAATAATGAGTTTGTCGGCCTCGAGATTGACCAGAGCAGTCACACTGTTGAGTTGCATCCAGCCGCCGAAGGCGAACAGTTTGGCGACCAGGCCGCCGGGGATGGTGAATGGGTTGCAGAACACCTGCCGATCCGTGCGCCGGACCACCGCATACAATATCACGCCCGTCACCGGAACCTGGACCATGGTGAGCCATATCGCCGTCAGCACGGTGGGCGAACGGGGGATCACCGCGAATATCAGGACTCCGAAAACGATCTGGCCCAGCAGTCCGGCCGCCGCGGCGATATCCATGCGGTGCAGCGAGACAACGCGCGCATGGAATACCCCGACCACACTGGATGCAACGAAGTAGACGAACATGGCCACGATCGAAGTTTCGGCGGTTCTCTGCAACGGATACGGCATGTCCAGCAGCCCGATGGCAGTGGGGGCGAATACGATCACCAACGGCGTGCACACGAGCCCGATCAACGCATAGAAACCCAGACCTATCGTCATCACCTGTCGAACGCCCACGGGGTCATCCGTCTCCGAATACTCCGTCAGATGTTTGACGAGACCCTGGCCGATCCCGAAATCCAGCAGGCCGGCATAGGCGGGAAGGGACGCGACGATCGCAAAGAGGCCAAAGGCCTCGACGCCCAGGGCGCCGATCAGCATCGGCGTCGTCAGAAAAACGATGGCCAGCGAGGCGATGCGGGCGCCCGACCCGGTCACGACATTGATGGCGATGCGGCGGGCTCCGTGGGCCATGTCATGACTTTACATCCATCGGGACTGTATGGCCGCCCCCGCAGCAGCCGGTCCCCGGCCGAAACAGCCCGCCGACACGCTGAAAAGCATACCACTTCCCGTGATCCGCGCACATATGGAACACTGCGCCCGAAACAAGGATCGACCAGCATGCGCGGCACGGTTAACACGAGAGGCTTCGGACCGGCCATCCGGATCGTCTCGGCCATCGCGGCGCGGTCTTTGCCGGGATGAGCGTCGCCGCGGCTGTCAGCGATTTCTTCGTGTCGCAGCATGGCAAGCGTCAACGCGGCCAGTGGTGGCGCCGCCGCCCGGGGTGCCTCCGCCTGTTCGACGCCATCGCGGACGCAAGGGTCGGCCTGGGGTCGTGGCGGCGCCGCGCCGCCGTCCCCACCCCGCCCATGTCGGTCCTGGTTGCCGCCGTCAGGGCGCCGGGTCGGGAAGCAGACCTGGCGCGGGTCATCGAACACATCTCGATCACGGCATGTCACCGCGTGACGGTTGGGATTGCCGACATGGGGTCGGCCGGGAAATTCGATAACATAAACCAAATCATATCGACGCTTGATCTCAAAGACTTCGATTGGCTGTTGATAATCGACGACGATATTTCTTTCGATGACGGCATTCTGGACGTGCTGCTGCATTTTGCCCACGCCCATGACCTCAAGCTGTCGCAACCCGCGCACCGGTTCCAATCCCATTCCACATACCCGGTCACGGAAAGGCACCTTGCCTCTTTGGCACGGCAGGTGGGCTTCGTGGAGATAGGGCCCGTCACCCTGCTGCACCGGGACACGTTCCAGGCCTTGATCCCTTTCCCCAGCCTCCGCTGGGCCTGGGGGCTCGACGTCTTCTGGGCGCAGATCGCCCGGCAACGGGGCTGGAAGATGGGTGTGATCGATGCAGCGCCCATCCAGCATCTTCGTCCCGTCGGCGGATCCTACAGTCCGGACGCCGCGCGTCAGGAAGGTGCGGAGTTCCTGCAGCGTCATGCCGTCAACATCTCCTCGGCCGAGATATTCGCGACGAACCGGCGGATCGCGTGATCACGACAGCGCGAAAGCAGCATCAAATGCCCGAACCAACGATCCTGCTGACCCATTCCGCCCCTGCGAGGGAGCTGTATTACGGCGCCCGTGCGCTGGCGGCGTTGCAGGGGCTGGCTCCCGTTCGGCTCAACGAAGGCGCGCCGCTGGCGGGCGCGGCGCTGATCCAGGCGGCCGCGGGCTGCCGCGTCATCGTCGCGGATCGGGCGGTCCCCGCGCCGGCCGCGCTGTTCCAGGCCTTGCCGGACCTGGTTGCCTTCGTCCGCAACGCCGTAGATATCCGCACCGTCGACGTGCCGGGCGCATCGGCCGCGGGCGTGCTGGTCACCCAGGCCTCGCCCGGCTTCGTGCCGGCGGTGACGGAGCTGGTCCTGGGCGTCATGGTCGACCTGTGCCGCGGGGTCTCGATCGCCGTGGGCGAGTATCGGGCCGGGCGGCAGCCGCCGGTGCGGATGGGGCGGCAGATCGCCGGCAGCACCGTCGGCGTCATCGGCTACGGCGGCATCGGCCGGCGCCTCGTGCGGCTGCTGTTGGCGATGGAGGCGCAGGTGCTCGTCGCCGACCCCTTTGCGACGGTGCAGGACGTGCCGCATGTGGACCTGCATGAGCTGCTGGCCGGCTCGGACGTTGTCGTGTGCCTCGCCGTGGCCACGCCACAGACGGCGCACCTGATGAACGAGGCCGCTTTCGCTGCCATGCGCCCCGGCGCCCTGTTCATCAACGCCAGCCGGGGCGAGCTGGTGGACGACGCGGCCTTGGTGCGCGCGCTGGACCGCGGCCAGCTGGCCGGCGCCGCGCTTGATGTCGGCCGGGCGCAGGACCAGATGCCGACGCCGGTCCTCGCCGCGCGCGCGGATATCATCGCCACGCCGCATATCGGCGGCCTGACGCGCGCTGCCGCCGAACACCAGGCGATGGAGACCGTCCGGCAGACGGCGGCCATCCTGCAGAACGACGCCCCGCCGGGCAGCGTGAACGCCGCCTTTGCCCATCGCCTGCGGGGCATGGGAACCCGGGACGCCGGCGCCATCGTCCTGGCCGGACCTGGCCCGGCTGTCCACGCCATCCCGCATACGCCAGCCACGGAGTTCTAGACGGCCCCATGCGGCGACATCTGTTGCGGATCGGTCTGCTGCCTGTTCTCCTGGCCGGATGCGCGGCGCCGTCCTGCCAGCGCACGCTGTCGGCCGAACTGCTTTTTGGCCTGGCCCGTCCTGGCGCGGCGATCACCGAGGCTGAGTTCGTGTCGTTCCTGGATACCTCCGTCACCCCACGGTTCCCCGCGGGATCGACCGTATTCGACGGCGACGGCCGATGGCAGCGCCCCGACGGCCACCTGACGCAAGAGAGGTCGAAGCTCGTGCTGATCGTCACGGCCCCCGGGTTGGACACGATCGCGCGCCTGCAGGCGATCCGCTCCGACTACAAAAAGCGCTTCGACCAGCAGTCCGTCGGCATGGTGCTGACCCCAAGCTGCGCGGATTTCCAGTGACATCGTAGGACGAAACGACTTTGTCAGGTCGAAGTTTACGATTCTTGACGGACGGCGACACTGCGGATCGTGGACATGGCCGCGCACCGGTTTAGTATGGCGACTCGAGGCACAACCAGACCGTGCAAACCGAGGCGTGCTCGGATCAGTTCCTGCGGGTGACCCTTTGGCCACTCGTCCGGCGACCCAAAGGTAGGCCATGCCCATCCGCTTCCGGCCCTTTTCATTGTTCGCCGCCGGGGTCCTGGCCCTGGCCGCAGGCTGTGCGAAGCCCGCGCCGGAGCCTGTGAAGGGCATCGTGCTGAACCCGCCTGCCCCGCCCGCACGGCTGCGCCGGGTCGTCGCCGCGCGCCCCCGGCCTGCAGCGCAGCCGGCCGGGCTGGATGAAACCGGCCTGACCCGGGCACAGAAAGAGGATCTGTTCGGACGCTTCGTCGAAAGCCGCGGCTTTGCCGAAACCCGGGCGGCCGGGGCGGCCCCCTGACGTGATCGACCTTTTGATAGCCGCCGACTCGCTCGAAACCGGGCACCCGTTCGCCGCAGTGCTGCACGAATCGGACGCGTTGCGCAGCGACGCTGTGCGGGACGCCATCGCCTCCGCCGGCCCGGGCGCCCGGATCATCCGCGTGGGCAACGCGCAGGCCGGGCCGCTGACGATCGAAGGCCTGGTCTTCCAGATATCGGGCGGCCGGACAGACGGCTCGGTGGCCGGCAGCCCCTCCATCCGGGAACTGTGCGCCCCCGGTGCGAACCAGCGCCGGACCGTGCTGGTGATCGAGCAGGCAGAAACGCTGGACGGCCCGGCGCTGCGGGCGCTTCAGGCCGCCGGGCTGGAATCCAGGAACTTCGAGCAACCGCTTCAGGTGCTGTTTTCCGGCAATCCCGCCTTCCTCTCGCGCCTGTCCGATCCCGAGCTTGCGCTGATCCGCTACACCGTGACGACCGACTCGCCAGAGCTCGACGGTCTTCCAACCGTGCAGGCCTCGGTGCCCAACGACCTTCCGGCCGGCTGGCTGACCCCGGGGCCGATGCCGGAACGCCAGCGCGGGCCGTGCCGCTTGCTGTCCATGGACGAGGAGGCGCCGCCGGAACGCAACAAGTATGCGATGCAGGCAGCCCTGGTGATGACGACCGCCATGCTGTCGGCCATCGTGACGTGGCGGGATCAGGGGCCGGGCGACGTGCAGCCGCCGCCGGCCTACACGGCCATGGCAGCGGAAAGCCCGGCCACGGCGTCCTTGGCGTTCGTTCTTCCCTTGACCACCAACGTGCCCGAGCCTGCCCCGGAACCGGCCGCCGCTGGCCAGGGAGTGGCCGCGGCCCCGCGCATCCAGGTCTCGCTCGCGTCCCCGCCGCCCGAGGCGGAGCCGTCCCGCATGCGGCGCGAGTTCGACGCCTTCGTGCTCGGTTCCGGCCAGGTCAGCAGCCGGCTGACGGACGCGCAGCGGCAGACCCTGTTCGACGAATTCCAGGCATGGCGCGCCCGCGGCTCCCCGCGCAGATCCGTGGCCGCGACGGGCGGGCCGGCCGCCGGACATTAAGGCGGCGGTGCTTCTGCAGCCCCTGACGTGCCGGTGAAAACCCCGTAAGACGCGTCCTTCATGGACGATTTCATCCACGCTTCGTCGATCGCGATCGACCTGATCGCGCGTCTCGACCCCGAGCTTGCCGGCATCGTCCTGCTGTCGCTGCGGGTCAGCCTGGGTGCGGCGATGATCGCCTTTACGCTCGGCGCACCCATCGGCGCGTGGCTCGCCGTCGTGCGCTTTCGCGGCCGCAGCGGCGTGTTGGTCGGGCTCAATGCGCTGCTGGGCCTGCCGCCGGTGGTGGTGGGTCTGGTGGTTTACCTGCTGTGCTCGCGCGCCGGGCCGCTGGGGGCGATGGGGCTGTTGTTCACGCCCTCGGTCATGGTCCTGGCGCAGTCGCTGCTGGCATTGCCGATCGCCGCCGCCCTGGTGCATCGGTCCTGCGAGGGGCTGTGGGCCGAGTACGGCGACGCGCTGCGGGTCGATGGGGTGTCATGCGTGCGGGCCGTGGCGGTGCTGATCGCCATGGCGCGGCCGTGGCTGCTGACGGCGTTCCTGGCGGCCTTCGGGCGCGCCGTCGCAGAGGTGGGCGCCATCATGATGGTGGGCGGCAACATCCGCGGCGTCACCCGCACCATGACCACCAGCATCGCGCTGGAGACCAGCCGCGGCGACCTGGCGTTGGCGCTCGCGCTGGGCCTGATCCTGCTGGCGCTGACGCTGCTGGTGAGCGCGGCGGCGTTCAGCCTGGACCGGGTCCGGCGATAGAGCGGCATTGTTGCAGGTTGCCTGGACCTGAAACGAGGTTCCGCGTTCTTCATCGACAGACGAGGGCTTGATCGCTTCGTCTCCCTGAAGCGATCAAGCTCTCGCGGCCTGCCGCCAGCGGCGTGCGGCGACCAGCGCCCAGATCGCCTCGACCAGACCAAAGGGCCACGCGCCCTGCAGGAACCCATAGGCGGACCCCGCCACGCACGACACCGCGAAACCCAGCACCCAGCCTGGCCCGCGCGCCTCGTTCGCGTAGCACAGCAGCATCGCGCTGACCGCCGCCAGCCCGAACCATGTCAGCGCGTCCATCCCCTTCCCTTCCAGCCCCGGCTGCCGCAGCATGGGGCCACAGATTGAAGGCAGTGGCGATGGCGCAGCGCGGCATGCAGTTCGGTATCTTTTTGGCCCCGTTCCACCGGTTGGGCGACAACCCCACCTTGTCCATCGCGCGCGACATCGAGATGCTGGAACACCTCGACCGGCTCGGCTACGACGAGGCCTGGATCGGCGAGCACCACTCCGCAGGGTGGGAGGTCATCGCCTCGCCGGAGCTGATCATCGCGGCGGCGGCGGAGCGGACGAAGCACATCCGCCTCGGCTCCGGCGTCACCAGCCTGCCGTATCACCACCCGTTCCTCGTCGCCCAGCGGTTCGTACAGCTCGATCACATGACGCGGGGCCGCGCGATGCTGGGCTGCGGCCCCGGCGCACTGGTGTCGGACGCCTACATGCTGGGCATCGAGGCCAGCACGCAGCGCCGCCGCATGGACGAGTCGCTGGAGGCGATCATGGCCCTGCTGGCCTGCGACGGCCCCGTGACCCGCAAGACCGACTGGTTCGAGATGCGCGAGGCCCGGCTGCACCTGCGCCCCTACAGCGACCCGCATTTCCCCATCGCTGTCGCCAGCACGCTGACGCCATCGGGGCCCACGACGGCCGGCAAGCACGGCGTGGGCATCCTGTCGCTGGGCGCCGGCATGCCGGGCGGCCCGCAGGCGATCGCCGGGCAATGGCGCATCGCGGAGGAGGCGGCGGCTAAGGCCGGCAAGACCATGGACCGCCGCAACTGGCGCATGGTGATGAACGTGCATGTGGCCGAGACGGACGAGCAGGCGATGGAGGACGTGCGCGTCGGCGAGCGGATGGAGACCGTCACCTATTTCGAGGATGCCCTGGGCCGCCCGCCCGGCCGCAGCCAGAACCCGCTGACCGACGGCATCGCGGCCGGCACCACCCTTGTCGGCAGCCCGTCGACGGTCGCCCGCGGCATCGAGAACCTGTGGAACCACAGCGACGGCGGCTTCGGCGGCTTCATGTTCCGGGCCCATGACTGGGCAGACCGGGAGGCGACGTGGCGCAGCTACGAGCTGTTCGCCCGCTGGGTGATGCCACGCTTCCAGCAGTCGCTCGACACGCTGGCGCACAGCCATGCCTGGTGCGTGGAGAACCGCAAGACGATCTTCGGGCCGAACGTGGACGCGCTGAAGCAGGCGTTCGCCGATGCCGGGCGTGCGCTTCCGGCCGATTGGGCCGGCCGCGCGGCGGGGGCGAGGGACGTGGCGGCGGAATAGTCGCCGCTCAGGCCCCGGCCCAGGAAGGATGGGCCGCTGGCTTCAGCGGCCCGGCACCTTCACCACCTCGATCTGCACGGCGTTGTAATAGGCCGCGACATCAGCGACCTGTTGGTCGGTCAACGTCTTGACGATCACCGACATCTGCTCGTTCACCCGGGCGCCGGCGCGGAACGCCTCAAGCTGACGGGTCAGGTAGGTCGCATCCTGACCCGCCAGGTTGGCCGCCTCCGCCACCTTGGCGATCCCGTCCGTGCCGTGGCAGGCCGAGCATGTCCGGGCCGCCACCGCCCGCCCGGCCAGCACGTCCTGCGCCCCGGCCGGGCCCGCCGCCGCGGCGGCCGACAAGATGGCAACCGCGATCGACGTCCGCAGCATCGTTCACTCCCCTAGAGCGGTATCGTTTCAGGTTGCTTGGACCTGAAACGAGGTTCCGCGTTCTTGATCAACTAGAGCGGTATCGTTTCAGGGTAACTGCTCAACCCACCTTTAGCTGATATCCCAGCGGGGCTGCGAGAAAGCCTATTGACACGGTAACGGGCGAG
>JAYUCA010000407.1:0-2523 GCA_043740535.1 Rhodospirillales bacterium
AATGCCGAGCTGTTTTGCCGCCGTCCGCAATGGGCCGTCCAGCGTATGCCGGCCTGCCAGGTTGCCCGGCACGGCCCGCGCTGCGCTCCCACCTGCAGATACCGAAGCGTTCCCCCTTCACGCCCGAAGGTCTGGCGCAAAAATGGCAAGTCAACGACCATTGGCAAGCAGATTTAGGTTTAGATCGTTCACAAACGATTGTCGGCGCGCACCCGACCACCGTGATGACGGCGCAGTTGATGTGCACGATGGGGGTGGCCCCGGGAGCGCTGATGGTGCTGCCGCTCAACCGGACGATGATCGGCTCGCAGGTTGCCGCCAACATCATGGATCATGTGCCGATGATGAACATCATGCCGTTCGGCATGTGCATTTCACCGGCGAACCCGATGGTTGCGGCCGCCACCGCCGCGGCACTGGGCGTGTTGACGCCCATGCCCTGCATTCCGGCCACTGCGGCGCCCTGGATGCCGGGCTCGCCCACGGTGCTGCTGGGCAACATGCCCATCCTCAACAGCACGTCCACGTGCATGTGCATGTGGGCCGGCACCGTCAGCATCGTCTTTCCCGGTCAGGTGCAGACAATGGTCCCATAGGAGGGCTGGGCTCCTGACGCCCACCACGAAGACCCCTTGGCTATGGCCCCGTAGGGTGGAATGCCCTTCGCATTCCACCAACCAGGACTTCGCTCCCGTTCCAAACCGACAGGCGTCGCCGCGCCAGCCCGCCATTCCGTTGGGTGCATTGCCGTCTGGCATGGCACGCACCGCCGCACGCCCTTTACCCGGTCAAGGCAGCAGTCGGCGCAGCGCGGTCAGTTCGTTCAGCGCATCGGCCAGCAAGGCCCGCAACCGCTTGACCTCCGCGTCGTCGCTGCGGGCGGAGCCGGGGCTCGACAGCTCCAGCGTCGGCTCGATCATCGGCGCCGCGCGCTCGGCCTCGGCAGCGGCGCGTTCTGCGGCTGGAGCCGGGGGAATATCATCGGACAACTGGCCGCCGCCTTCGCGCAGCAGACGCTGCACGCCCTTGATGGTGTAACCCTGGATATACAGCAGGTCGGAGATCCGGCGCAGCAGTTGAATGTCGTCGGGGCGATAATAGCGCCGGCCGCCCCCGCGCTTCAGCGGCTTCACCTGGGGAAACTTCGTCTCCCAAAACCGCAGCACGTGCTGCGGGATGTGCAGTTCGTCCGCAACCTCGCTGATGGTGCGGAACGCGTTCGGGGCCTTCTTGGCCCGGGCCCGGGCTGCATCCGGGGCCGTATCTGGCGCCGCGTCGGGGGCCGGGTCTGGCCCAGTCGCATGCCCGGCCGGGTGACCGGCGTTGGGCAGCAAGTCCGGCAGGCTGCTCATTCGTCGTCGGTCGCCGGGATCGCTGTGCCGTTCACGTGCGCCTTCAACACCTGGCTGGGCCGGAACGTCAGCACGCGGCGCGGAAGGATCGGCACCTCTACCCCGGTTTTAGGGTTCCTGCCGATGCGGCGGCCTTTCTGGCGGACGGAAAAGGTGCCGAAGCCGCTGATCTTAACAGACTCTCCGGATTCCAACGCGACCGACATCCGCTCCAGCACTGTCTCCAGCAGTTCGGCCGAGTCGTTCCGCGACAGGCCAACCTGGGCGTAGATCGTCTCCGCCAACTGCGCTCGCGTCACGGTGCTCATGGGTGCACGCTACGCAGCGCGATGATAACGGTCAAAGCAAACCGCTTGACCTTAAATCATTTACAGGGCGGCTGTGGCAGAAGGGTGACACCGTGACCGGGCTGCCCGATTCGCCTACATCCGCACCAGCGCCGATCCCCAGGTCATCCCGCCGCCGAGCGCCTCCATGACGACGAGGTCACCGCGCTTGATCCGTCCGTCCGAGCAAGCCTCGAACAATGCCAATGGGATGGAGGCCGCTGACGTGTTCGCGTGCCGATCGACCGTCACGACAACCCGCCCCGCATCCAGGCCCAGCTTCCTGCCCATCGCATCGATGATGCGCTGGTTGGCCTGGTGCGGCACCAGCCAGTCGATGTCCGCATGGGTCAGGCCGTTCGCGTCCAGCGCCTCGTCCACAACGGCCGCCAACTTGCTGACCGCATGGCGGAAAACCTCTCGCCCATTCATCACCAGATGGCCGGGGCGGTCCGCCTGACCCACAGCCCCGTCGACATACAGCAGGTCCCCCAGCGACCCCTGCGCGTGCAGATGCGTCGACAGCACCCCACGGGCACGATCGTCGCCCGCCTGCAGGAACACCGCCCCTGCCCCGTCGCCGAACAGCACGCAGGTGCCGCGGTCCGACCAGTTCAGGATCCTGGAATACACCTCGCTGCCGATCACCAGCACGCCCGTCGCCTGCCCGGCGCGGATCATCGCGTCCGCCACCGACAGCCCGTACACGAAGCCGCTGCACGCTGCCGACAGGTCAAAGCCGAACCCGCGCGTGACGCCCAGCGCCGCCTGCACCCGCAGCGCCGTCGCCGGAAACGCCTGGTCCGGCGTGCTGGTCGCCAGGATCACCGCATCCACGTCGGCCG
>JAYUCA010000408.1:0-10540 GCA_043740535.1 Rhodospirillales bacterium
GCGGGGCTGGAGTTCGTGCCGGACGGGTTTGCGCCGGCGTGCGTCGTGCTGGCGGTGAAGCCGCAGCAGGCGGATCTGGTGCTGCCGGGGCTGGTTCGCTTCGGCGGTTCGGCGTTGTTCGTGTCGATCATGGCCGGGCGGACGCTGGGCGGGCTGCGGGCTGCGCTGGGGGGTGGTGCGGTCATCCGCGCCATGCCGAACACGCCGGCGGCGATCCGGCAGGGGATCACGGTCGGTTTCGCAGGCCCTGGCGTGTCGGCGGCGCAGCGGGCGCTGGCCGATGCGCTGCTGTCGGCGGTGGGCGAGGTGGCGTGGGTCGAGGATGAGGCGCTGATCGATCCGGTCACGGCGATTTCCGGGGGCGGGCCCGCCTATGTGTTCCTGCTGGCGGAGATGCTGGAGAAGGCGGGGCTGGAGCAGGGGCTGCCGCCGGCGCTGGCGCGGCAGTTGGCCCGGGTGACGGTCGCCGGGTCAGGCGCGCTGCTGGCGGCGAGCGCCGAGGATGCGTCGGTGTTGCGGGTGGCGGTGACGAGCCCGAAGGGTACGACGGAGCGGGCTCTCGCAGTGTTGATGGACGAAGCGGCCTGGCCGCGGGCGGTTTCGGCGGCGATCGAGGCGGCGACGCGGCGGTCGCGTGAGCTGGCAGGTTGAGCGGTCACGCGGTTTTCCGTTGCGTCCTGCCGCCATCGCCTTATGTCAGCCAGCATGGATACCAATGAATTCGACCGGGCGCTGATCGGCGCGGTGTTCCAGCAGGCGGGGCTGGTCGGCTGGCGATCGGCGAACCTGGTGGCGGCGGCGCGGGATGCGGGGCTGGACCTGGCCCGGGTGCGGGCGCGGTTCCCGAACAAAACGGCGGTGCTGCTGCGCTTCGGCGTGCTGGCGGACCAGGCGGTGCTGGCGGATGCGCCCACGGCCGGGACGCCGCGGGAAAAGCTGTTCGACCTGCTGATGGCGCGGTTCGACCAGGTGCAGGCGCATCGCGCGGGCATGCTGGCGCTGATCCAGGCGGCGAAGTTCGATCCGGGGCTGCTGCTGCTGCTGGGGTCTTCGACGCTGCGGAGCATGGCGTGGCTGCTGGACGCGGCGGGGGTCCCGCGGGAGGGCGTTGCGGGCGTGCTGCGGGCGCATGGGCTGGCGGCCGTGTGGGCCTATGCGCTGCGGGCGTGGGAGAAGGACGACAGCGCGGACATGTCATCGACCATGGCGGCGGTGGACCGTGGCCTGGACCGGGCGGTGCAGGCGGAGGACATGCTGCCGGGGCATCGCCGCGATGCGCCCCCGGATGAGGGTTCATCGGGTGGTGCAGGGCCAGCGCCGGACGTGTTATAGACGGGCGAAACATGGAGGACGCATCATGACGGACACGCCGGTCGAGCACGCCAAGGCCGCCATGCAGGATGCGGCCCACGCCGCCAAGGCGCAGGTGGAGCAGGCCACGGCCTCGGCCCAGGAGATGGGGCGGGCGATGATGGAGAAGGGGATGTCGGGCATGGCCGAATTCTCCAGGCTGTTCGCGGACATGAAGATGCCGGGCGCGGGCGGGATGGAGCCGTTCCTGGCGGCGCAGCGGAAGAACATGGAGGTGCTGTCGGCGGCGAACCGCGTGGCGGTGGAGGGCGCGCAGGCGGTGGCGAAGCGGCACATGGAGATCATGCAGCAGACCATGGCGGAGATGACCGAGAGCATGCGGGAGCTGGCCAGCCCCGAGAGCCCGCAGGCGAAGGCGGCGCGCCAGGCGGAGATGCTGAAGGTCACGTATGAGCGTGCGGTTTCGCACATGCGGGAGATTGCGGACCTGATCCAGAAGTCGAACGCCGAGGCGCTCGACATGCTGAACCACCGCTTCGCCGAGGCGCTGGACGAGGTGAAGACGCTGGCGGCCAAGGGCGGACACATCACCAGTTGATGGCGGCGCCCCCCGCCGTCGCCGTCATCGGCGGCGGCGTGATCGGCAGCGCGATCGCTGCCTTCCTGATGGAAGGCGGCGGGGCCGTGACGGTGATCGAGCGGGACCCGACCTATGCGCGGGCGTCGTCCTCGTTGTCGGCGAGTTCGATCCGGCAGCAGTTTTCGTCACCGGTGAACATCCGGCTGTCGCAGTTCGGCCTGCAGCATATCGCGGCGGCGGATGTGGGGCTGCGGCAGCCGGGCTACCTGTATCTGGCGCAGGGCGCGGGCGCGGGCGTCCTGCGGGACAACCACGCCGTGCAGTGCCGGGAGGGCGCGGCGATCGTGCTGCTCGACCGCGGGGCGCTGGCGCTCCGGTTTCCGTGGATGTCGCTGGATGGCGTGGACCTCGGGGCGCTGGGGGTGCGGGGCGAGGGCTGGTTCGATGGCCCGGCGCTGATGCAGCGGTTCCGGGCGCGGGCGCGGTCCCTGGGCGCCGTCTACCTGCATGACGAGGCGGTGGGGCTGGACCGCGCGGGGGATCGGGTCGTTGCGGTGCGGTTGGCAGGCGGCGGCGCGGTGGCGGCCGATTTCGTGGTCAATGCGGCCGGGCCGTCGGCGCGGCATGTCGCTGCCATGGCGGGGATCGCCTTGCCGGTGGAGGCGCGGAAGCGGTCGGTGTTCGTGTTCCGGTGCAAAACCGAGCTGCCGGGCTGTCCGCTGGTGATCGACACGTCGGGCGTGTGGTTCCGGCCGGAGGGGGACGGGTTCCTGGCCGGGTGGTCGCCGCCCGACGATGCGGAGGATGCCGGGCTGGAGGTCGATCACGCGCAGTGGGACGAGGTGGTGTGGCCGGCGCTGGCGGCCCGGGCGCCGGCGTTCGAGGCGGTGCGGGTGACGGGGGCCTGGGCGGGACACTACGATTACAACACATTCGATCAGAACGGGCTGCTGGGGATCCTGCCGGCGGCGCCGAACCTGGTGTTCGCGAACGGCTTCAGCGGCCACGGGATGCAGCAGTCGCCCGGGGTGGGCCGGGGGATCGCCGAGTTGATCCTGCACGGAGAGTATCGGACGCTGGACCTGTCTGAGCTGGATGTGGGCCGGGTGGCAGCAGGGCGGCCGGTGCTGGAGCGCAACATCATCTGATGGTGCGCCCCGCAGGGCGGCCGGGCCGGTTAGTGGGTGAGCGTTGTGGCTAGACGGGCCGGCCCGGGAGTTCGGCGCAGCCGCCGAGCAGCAGCGTCGCCGCGAGGATCGCGAAGGCGATGACGCCGCGGATGGATGCGCCGGCCGGGGTGGCGGCGGGGCTCATTGCCAATGGCCCGGGACGAAGTAGCCGTAGCGGTTGTAGTGCGGGCGCGCCCAGTAGGCGGCTGGTGCGCCATAGCCGAGGTAGGGCGGCGGGACGAAATAGGGGCGGGGGGCGAAGTAGGGCGGTGGGGCGACGACGTAGACGGGGCCGCGCCAGCCCCAGCCGGGGCGGACCCACCAGGCTTCGGCCGGGGTGGGGGCGGCCACGAGACAGACCAGCGCCGCGACGCCTGCGAGACCGAAAAGAGCGGCTTTCCTGAGCATGTTCGCCTCCATCATGCGAGTTGGCATGGGAGGAAATTAACGCCTGTGTGTATCAGGCGTGTTGCGGGGACGTGAGGAAGTGCTTCGAAGCGGCGCGAAACGTCGTGCGGGATGGGCTAGAGCATGATCGCTTCACGTTGCCCTACCTCGTCATCGCGAGCCGTTTGGCGAAGCGATCCAGGAGCCACACGCACCTGATCGACCGTGGATCGCTTCGCAAGGGCTCGCGATGACGGCCGGATGTAGACCTGATCTATCGGTCCTGGATCGCTTCGCAAGGGCTCGCGATGACGAGTCATTACTTAATGCCCCTGGTATCAGGTCAACCTCAAACGATGACGCTCTAATCAACAAACTAGGGCGTGATCGCTTCATCGACCTGAAGCGATCATGCTCTGGACACCCAGCGTCACGCCCCCGAGATCCCCGGGTCAAGAAGACGGTGGCCCCCGGTGCTGACGTGCCCGAGTGGACACCTATCGCAGCAACCCGCCCGTCGCCTTGGCCACCGCGGCGACCACCTTTGCCGCCGCCGCCTCGATCTCCGGGTCCGTCAGG
The DNA here is from genome assembly GCA_043740535.1 of Rhodospirillales bacterium. Taxonomy (GTDB): domain Bacteria; phylum Pseudomonadota; class Alphaproteobacteria; order Acetobacterales; family Acetobacteraceae; genus JBBROS01. The sequence goes on from JAYUCA010000408.1 coordinate 4,027, forward strand.
GTGCGCTCGCGCGGTTGGAACACGACTTCGATGCCGATCGACTTCTGGTGCGGGGCCAGCGTGCCGCCCTGGAACACGTCGAACAGGCGCACCTCGGAGATCAGCGCGCGTTCCGCGCCGCGGGCCGCGCGCAGCAGCGCGTCTGCCGGGGCGGCGGCATCGACCAGGAAGGCGAAGTCTCGCCGCACCGTCTGGAACGCCGGCAGATCGGGCGTCGAGCGCTTGCGGCGCTTGGGTTCCGGGACGCGGTCCAGGAACACCTCGAACGCCGCCGCCGGCGCATCCAGCTTCAGCGCGGACGCCACGCGCGGATGCAGCGCACCGAACGTCGCCAGCAGCAGCTTCGGCCCCTGCCGCACGACGCCGGACTGCCCTGGATGATACCAGCCGGGCGCATCCGCGGTGACGCTCAGGCTGTCCATCGGCACGCCCAACCCGGCCAGCACCGCCAGCACGACGGACTTGGCGTCCATCGCGCCATAGGCCCGCGCGGCCTCTGCCGGATGCCGTGCCGTGTGGCCGGACAGCAGCCCGGCCGCCACGACCTCTTGCCCCGTCGCTGAAAACGCCGGCCCCACCTCGGCCAGCAGGCTGTCCGGCAGCCCCCGCGCCGCATTGCGCCCGGCGGCCAGCGCCAGGGTGGCGACCGGGGTCGGCCGCATCTGGTCCAGGTCCGAGGCGATCGGGTTCACGACCCGCAGCGCCGCATCGTCGCCGCCGAACAGCGCCGCCTGGCCGTGGTCCATGAAGCTGAACGTCACGCATTCCAGCAGCCCGCAGGCCGCCATGGTCCGCCGCGCCAACGCCACGCGCACCTGGCGGGGCGTCAGCGTCGCCGCCGGCACGGCAGCGGCGCGCGGCAGTGACACGGGCAGGATGGTGTCCAGCCCGCGCAGGCGCAGAACCTCCTCGATCAGGTCCGCCTCCGGCTCGGCCTCGGCGCAGCCGGCGAGCAGCGCCGCGACCCGCTCGGCCGGCAGCGTCGGGCTGGGGTCCAGCACGATCGGCGCCGCGATGTCGTTGCGCCACGACGGCACGGCGACGGTCAGCCGCTCCGCATCGCGCGACTGCACGGCAAAACCCAGCCGCTCCAGCGCCGCGACGGCCTCATCCGGTGGGACGTCGGCGCCGCCCAGGGTCGCCAGCCGCGCGAACCGCATCGTGGCGCTGCGCCGCCAGGCGGGCTCGGCGCCGGCGACGGCGACGGCACTCGCCTCGCCGCCGCATAGCTCCTGGATCAGCCGGGTCGCTGCCTCCAGCGCTGCGGGCAGCAGGGCCGGGTCGATGCCGCGCTCGAAGCGCTGGCGGGCGTCGCTGACGATGGCGTGGCGGCGGCCGGTGAGCGCCACGGCGACCGGGTCGAACAGCGCGCACTCGATGAACACGCTGGTGGTCGCCTCCGTGCAGCCGGTCGCCTCGCCGCCCATCACGCCGGCCAGCGACTGCACGCCGGCCGCGTCGGCGATCACCGTGTCGGCGGGGTCGGCCACGTAGTCCTTGCCGTTGAGCGCGCGAAAAGTCTCGTTGGCGCCGGGGCGCAGCGTCAGCACGCCGCCGGCCACGCGGTCCGCGTCGAACACGTGCAGCGGGCGGCCGAGGTCGAAGCAGAAGAAGTTGGTCACATCGACCAGCGCGTTGATGGGCCGCAGCCCGATGCTGGCCAGGCGCCGCTGCAGCCAGTCCGGGCTGGGGCCGTTCCGCACGCCGCGGATCGTGCGCCCGAGCACCCAGGGGCAGGCCGCCGTGCCCTCGATCGCCCAGCGCACCGGGCTGTCGAACACGGCGTCCACCGGCGCCGCCGCCCACGGGCGCAGCGTGCCGAGGCCTGATGCCGCCAGGTCCCGTGCCACGCCGCGCACGCCCAGCGCGTCGCCACGGTTCGGCGTGACGCCGATCTCGATGACCGGGTCCGACAGGCCGGCATAGACCGGATACGCCATGCCCACCGGCGCATCGTCCGGCAGCTCGACGATGCCGTCATGGTCGTCGCCCAGCCCCATCTCCCGGTTGCTCAGCAGCATCCCGGCGCTGGTGACGCCCCTGATCTCGCCGATCTTCAGCGTGATCCCGCTGCCCGGGATGACGCTGCCCGGCGGCGCGAACACCGCCTTCATGCCCGCCCGCGCGTTCGGCGCGCCGCACACGACGGACACCGGGCCATCCCCCGCATCCACCATGCAGGCCCGCAGCCGGTCCGCGTTGGGGTGCTGCACGGCGCTGACGACATGGGCCACGCGGAACGGCGCCAGGGCTGCGCCCGGGTCCGTCACACCCTCCAGCTCCAGCCCGATGCCGGTCAGCCGATCGGTGATCTCGTCCAGCGAAGCCGACGTGTCGAGGTGGGTCTTCAGCCAGCTCAAGGTGAACTTCATGGCGCGACGCCCTCGTGCAGCACCGTGGGGGCAAGCGGGTTGAACCCGTAATGCCGCAGCCAGCGCAGGTCGCTCTCGTAGAACGGCCGCAGGTCCGGCATGCCGTGCTTCAGCATGGTCACGCGTTCGACGCCCATGCCGAAGGCGAAGCCCTGCCATTCCCGCGGGTCCAGCCCGCAATTGGCCAGCACGCGGGGGTGGACCATGCCGCTGCCGAGGATCTCCAGCCAATCCGACCCGGCCCCGATGTCCCCGGTGCGGCGGTTCCAGCCGATATCGACCTCCATGCTGGGCTCGGTGAAGGGGAAGTAGCTGCTGCGGAAGCGGACGGGCAGGGTGGCGATGCCGAAGAAGGCGCGCAAGAAGTCGATCAGGCAGCCCTTGAGATGCGCCAGCGTGATGCCGCGGTCGATGCACAGGCCCTCGCACTGGTGGAACATCGGCGAATGGGTGGCGTCGTGGTCGGCGCGGTAGGTGCGGCCCGGTGCGATGATGCGGAGCGGCGGCGGTTCGTTGAGCATAGAGATGATCTGCACGTCGCTGGTCTGCGTGCGGAGCACCAGCGGCCGCCCGTCGCGGGTGCCGGGCAGGTAGAACGTGTCGTGGTCGGCCCGGGCGGGGTGGTGTGCTGGGATGTTCAACGCACTGAAATTGAACCAATCCGTCTGGATATCCAGGCCCTCGCCGACCCGGAACCCCATGGCGCCGAAGATGGCGGCCATCTCCTCCATGGTGCGGCTGATCGGGTGGATCAGCCCGGCGGGGCGCGGCGGGGGCGGGAGACTGACGTCGATGCGTTCGGCGGCGAGCCGGGCGTCGAGGGCGGCGGCGTCGAGCTGGGTGCGGCGGGTCTCGATGGCGGCGGTCAGCTGGTCGCGCAACTGGTTGAGCGCCGCCCCCCTGGCCCGGCGCTCGTCCGGCGGCAGCGCGCCGAGTTCCTTCAGCAGCGCGGTGAGGCGGCCGGATTTCCCAAGCGCGCCGACGCGGACGGCGTCCCAGGCCCGCAGGTCGGGGGCGGCGGCCAGAGCGGACTCGGTGTCGGCAAGCAGCGCGTGCAGCGCATCGGTCATCGGGGCGGCCCAAACTGAAAAGGGCCACCCTGGTAGGGCGGCCCTTTGCGTGTTGTCCAGTGGCTAACCGGCGTTTAGGCCGGAAGCGCGCCCGGATGCTCCGTCAGTTCCGCCAGCTTGGCCACCGTCGCGTCCTCGGCGGCGGCGTGCTGCATCACGGCCTTCACCTGTTCGACGATGGCGTTGAACGTGGTGGGGTCGTCATAGGCGATGGCCGAGAGGATCTTGCGGTCCATCTCGATGCCGGTCGCCTTCAGCGCGTGCATGAACTTGCTGTAGGTGATGCCGTGCTCGCGCACCGCCGCGTTGATCCGCTGGATCCACAGTCCGCGGAACTCCCGCTTCTTGACCCGGCGGTCGCGGTAGGCGTACTGCAGCGACTTCTCAAGCCGTTGCAGCGCGATGCGGTAGTTGGTGGAGCTGCGGCCGACGAAGCCCTTGCTCTGCTCCAGGACCTTCTTGTGACGGGCGTGGGTCGTTACGCCCCGTTTGACGCGTGCCATGCTTCAGATGCTCCGTTCAGGCGATGCCATAGGGGGCCCACTGCTTGACGGTCAGACCGTCTGCGTGGGTGAGGACCTGGCTGCCACGGTTCTGCCGCTTGGCCTTCTGCGTGCGCGCCATCAGGCAATGGCGCTTCTTGCCGGGTCCGGCGAGGACCTTGCCGGTGGCGGTGATCTTGAAGCGCTTCTTGACGGAGCTCTTCGTCTTCATCTTGGGCATTTGGGTCTCCTGTATGGACCTGCCGAGGCCGGGGTGGCCGTGTGCGCAGGCGTCGCGGCCGGGCATGCCCTTGATCAGGCCCGGGGAGCAGACAACGCGCGGTGTAGCGGGCTTTGGTTTTGGGGGCAACTCCGGGGTCCGACAGCGGCTCCGGGCGCGATGCCATGCCATGGTCCAAGCGCCGCCGTTCACGACCATTGCAGGGCCTGCACATGACCACCGAGTTGACGCAGTTCGCTATCGAGTTCGACCGCGCCGCGGTCGCCGACGCATGCCGCCGCCATGGCGTGCGCCAGCTCGATCTGTTTGGCTCCGTCGTGACGGCCGAGGTCGATCCTGCCAGCAGCGACATAAACCCTTAACCCCACCCGGCGCAGCATCCCCATGCGTTGCGAGCACCCCGCTCCAACCGCGGGGGCCGCGCCTGCATGCCAACCGCCTACGTCAACGCTCGCGGAGCCTCGCTTTCGTCCGCCCCCGGCCACTCTTTCTGGGCTGCCAATCCCGGCCAGACCACCAGCGCGCCAGGCGGCGGCCACACGCTCTATGCCGACGCCCTGGACGACACATTCTACCTGTATACGGCCACCGACCAGATCGTCCTGCCTCCCCTTCACGGCATCGACACCGTCGATGACGGCGCATGGAACGCGGCTTACACACTTCCGGCTGGGATACAGACGCTGGTTCTGTCCGGCGCCAACCAGGCCGTCACCGGCAACGCGCTCGACAACCTGATCGTCGCCCAGTCCGGCCCCGCCACCTTGGCCGGCGGCGGCGGGGACGACGTCTTCGTCGATGGCGCCGGCCCCGACACCATCATCGATCCGGCCGGCAGCGGCGATGACGTCATCTACGGCTTCAAGCCCGGCATCGACCATGTCCGCCTCGACAACAACCCCCGCTTCAACGACTTCGCCGCCGTCCTGTCGGCCATGACCCGGTCCGGCGCCGACACCGCGCTGGATCTCGGCGCCGGGCAGACGCTCATCTTCCGCAACCACGGGATCGCCGACTTCCGGCCCGACGACTTCTATCTGCCCATCCAGACCGCCGGCATGACCGCCACCTTCGACGACCCCTTCAACGCCCTGAGCGCGTCGCCCTCCGGCACGGGCGCGGTCTGGACGACGACGCTCGCCCATGGCGCGCGCACCCTGTCCGGCAATCACGAGGCCGAGTTCTACGCGGACGCCTCGGTCGGCCCGGACCCCTTCTCCGTCAGCGACGGCGTCCTCGACATCCACGCCGCCCCCGCCTCCCAGCCGGGGGGCCTAGCCTACACCTCCGGCATCCTCACGACGCAGAACTCCTTCGCCCAGCTGTACGGCTATTTCGAGATCAGGGCGCAGCTTCCGTCCGGCGCCGGGTTCTGGCCCGCCTTCTGGCTGCTGCCGGCCAGCGGCGCCTGGCCGCCCGAGGCGGATGTCATGGAACAGGTCGGGTCGCAGCCCACGACCGACGTCGTGACGGCCCACACCAATGACGGCGGCTTCAACACCAGCGCCAGCGTCGCCGTCGACGTGCCTGATACGTCGGCGGCGTTCCACACCTACGGCCTCGATTGGACGGCGTCGACGCTGACCTGGTATTTCGACGGCAACGAGATCGCCCGCGCATCGACCCCGTCGGACATGCACACGCCGATGTACATGCTGGTCAACCTCGCCGTCGGCGGCCCGGGAAGCTGGCCCGGCCCCCCGGCCCAGGGCGCATCGGCCGACCTGCTGATCGACGACATCCGCGCCTATGCCTATGCGCCGGCCATCGCCCCGGCCGCCGAAACCCTGCCCCCGCCAGCCGCCGACCCGCTGTTCGATCCCGTCTATTACTGCGCGCATAACCCGGACGTGGCCGCCGCCGGCGTCGATCCCGCCCGGCACTATGCGACGATGGGTTGGAAGGAAGGCCGCAACCCCGACGCATTCTTCGACACGACCTGGTACCTGACCCAAAACCCCGACGTCCGCGCCGCCGGCGTCGACCCGCTGCTGCACTTCGCGACCTTCGGCTGGAAGGAAGGCCGCGATCCCAGCCTGCTGTTCTCCGCCAGCAGATATCTGGCCGCCAACCCGGACGTGCAGGCCGCCGCCGTCGACCCCCTGGCGCATGACCTCATGTTCGGGCAGTCCGAGGGCCGGATGAGCTTCCTGGCCGGCGCCGCCGCACCGGCCGACCCGCTGGTGAACCCGGCATTCTACGACAGGGAAGTCGGCGCGACCCTGGTCCCCACCGGGGCCGCGGCGTCGCAGCAGGCCGCATACAGCTACGACCACGGCGGCTGGCAGCGGGGCCTGAACCCGAATGCCTGGTTCGACACCCGATACTACCTGACCCACAACCCCGACG
>JAYUCA010000409.1:0-19164 GCA_043740535.1 Rhodospirillales bacterium
GAAGCTGCTGACGCAAGATGGAAACCTCGGGCGGCGGCGCCCACATGACGGGGATGCCGATGCTCGTCGCCCCCGACCCGTCCGACCCCCGCCTGACCCAGGCGGTGGACGGCATCGACCACACCGGCGCCCCGGTGCAGACCCGCGTGCCGATGGAACGCCCGCTGACGCTGTTCCTGAACGGGCAGGAGATCGTCACCGCGATGACCATCGGCGACCATCCGCAAGACCTCGCGGTCGGCTATTTCCTGAACCAGGGCATGTTGCGGCCGGACGACACGATCACCGGCATCGACCATGACGAGGAGCTGGGCGTCGTCGTGGTCCGCACGGAGCGGCAGACGGACTTCGAGCAGAAACTGAAGAAGAAGACGCAGACCAGCGGCTGCGCGCAGGGCACGGCGTTCGGCGACCTGATGGACGTGATCGAGGGCGTGACCCTGCCGCAGACGGAGCTGCGGACCTCGTGGCTGTATCGCCTGGCGCACCAGATCAACACCACGCCATCGCTGTATCTGGAGGCCGGCGCCATCCACGGCGCGGTGCTGTGCGAGCAGGACCGGCCGCTGCTGTTCATGGAGGACGTCGGCCGGCACAACGCCGTCGACAAGATCGCCGGCTATATGCATCGGACGGGCATGACGGCCGCGGACAAAATATTCTACACGACGGGCCGGCTCACGTCGGAGATGGTCATCAAGACCGTCCGGATGGGCATCCCGATCCTGATCAGCCGCTCGGGCTTCACCGCCTGGGGCGTCGAACTGGCCCGCGCGTCCGGCCTGACGCTGATCGGCCGGGCGAAGGGACAGCGGTTCCTGGCGGTGTCGGGGGCGGAGCGGATCGTGTTCGATGCGGACGCGGCGGAGGCGGCGGAGGACGGCGCGCGGCATCGGCGCAAGGCCGCCGTCGAATGACCGGCACGGTCGGCGTGCTGCTGGCGGGCGGCCTGGCGCGGCGGATGGGCGGCGGCGACAAATGCCGCCTGGTGGTCGGCGGCCGGACGATCATCGAACGGGCGGTCGCCTGCATCGCGCCGCAGGTGGGCGGCATGGTCATCAACGCCAACGGCGACCTGGCGCGGTTCGACGACCTCGGGCTGCCGGTTGTGGCGGACCCGGTCCCGGGCCATCCCGGTCCGCTGGCGGGCATCCTGGCCGGGCTCGACTGGGCGGCGGGGCGGAGTGCGGCCTGGGTGGTCAGCGTGCCCGGCGACTGCCCGTTCCTGCCGCATGACCTGGTGGCGCGGCTGCACGCGGCCCGGGCGGCGTCCGGCGCCGTCTTCGCCTGCGCCGCGTCCGGCGGCTGGACGCATCCGGTGGCCGGGCTGTGGCCAGTCGACCTGCGGGAGGAGCTGCGGGCGGCGCTGCTGGCTGGCGCGCGCAAGATCGACGCCTACACGCGGCCGGACCGCACCGCCCGGGCGGAGTGGCCGGCAACCCCCGTCGATCCGTTCTTCAACGTCAACACGCCGGAAGACCTGGTGGCGGCAAATCGTTCCGTTGAACCAGCGCACTGAGATCCTTGTTCGCCAATCCGTAGGGTGGAATGCCCTTCGCATTCCACCCGGCGGCAGGAGGGCGCTAAAGCGGTATCGTTTCAGGTTGCTTGGACCTGAAACGAGGTTCCGCGTTCTAAATCGACAAACGAGAGCTTGATCGCTTCGTCTACCTGAAGCGATCACGCTCTAAGCCCCCACGGCGTGCAGCAGGTCCGCAAGGTTCCACCGCTCCAGCACGTCGATATCGACGTTGTCGACGAGGAAGTCCGAGACCCGCTGCTTGCGGTCGATGATTTCGGCGATCCGCTCCTCCACGGTGCCGCCGCACACGTAGGCGAACACGTGCACCGGCCGCGTCTGCCCGATGCGGTGCGCGCGGTCTTCGGCCTGCGTCTCGACGGCCGCGGTCCACCACCGGTCGAAATGGAACACCACGGACGCATCCGTCAGGTTGAGCCCGACGCCCCCGGCGCGCAAAGACAGCACCAGCACCGCCCGCTCCGGGTTGTTCCTGAATTCGGCCAGCACCGCGGCGCGGGCGGCGGCGTCCTGCCCGCCGATCAGCAGCAGCGGCTTGAACCGGCGCAGCCGGTCCGCGATCGCCTGCACGCCGAACGGCGCCGCCACGAACTGGCTGAACACCAGCGCCTTCTGGCCCGCGGCCGCGACCGACTCCATGCGCCGCTCCAGGTCATCGAGCTTGCCCGACTGCCCGTCCTCGGGCCGCGCGTTGCAGACCTGCTTCAGCCGCAGCAGCAGCTCCAGCACGTGCACCACGGTGACCCGGCTGCCCATCGCCCGCAGCCACACCAGGCCCTCCCGCTCCGCCGTGTCGTAGGCCAGGCGCTGATCCGGCGTCAGCCCGGGATCGATCCGGAACACCGTCTTGGGCGGCAGGTCGGCCAGCACGTCCGCGCGCCGCCGCCGAAGCTGCCGGCGGTCCATCACCTGCCGGAACCCGACCATCATCGCCTTGCGGTCGAATTCCCCGGGGGCCACGAAATCCAGGATGGACACCAGGTCTTCCGCCCGGTTCTCCAGCGGCGTGCCCGTCAAGGCCCAGGCCCGGCGCGTCCGCAGCCGCTTGACCGTCACGGCGGCCTCGGTATGCGCGTTCTTGATCCGCTGCGCCTCGTCGATGACCACGACCGCCCAACGCCGCTGCTTCGGCCCGTCCGGATGCGCCAGCAGGATGTCGAACCGCAGGCTGTCGTAGCTGGTCAGGTACACGTCCGCCTGCCGCCGCCAGGCCTGCAGTCGGTCTTCGGCCGGGCCCAGCACGGTGGATGGCCGCAGCTCCGGCGCCCAGGCCCGCAACTGCGCCCGCCATTGCAGCACCAGGCTGGCCGGCGCCACGACCAGCGCCGGCACGCCCTCCTCGCCCAGTACCCGCAACGCCGCGATGGCCTGGATGGTCTTGCCCAGCCCCATCTCGTCGGCGAGCAGCACGGACCCCTGCACCAGCCGCGCGATGCCATGCTGCTGGTATTCCGGCAACGGATGCGGCCAGTGCAGCCCGAAGGGCGTGGCCGTCGTTTCAGCCTTCGGGTGCATCTTCCTCGGGTGGTGCGGTTAGATCGTCGTTTTCGCTATAGTTCGTCGCAGCAGTCGTCACGTCCAACCCCGTGGACGATCCTTCCAGTCGCAGCATGTCCCATTCGGTGATCCAGCCGCGCACGTGGTGGCGCATGGTCCGATTCGCCCGCCGCTCCGCCACTGTAGCCGGCGGTGCCGGCCAGCTGTAGGCCGTGGTGTAACAGTCCCGCAGGATGGCCGCGTGGCGTAAGAGGTCGGCATCGCGAGGTGCAGCCAGGGTGGGTGCCTTGCGGATCAGGTCCATCGCGGCGACAGCAAGCTCAGCCTGCCGCGGAAGGCCCCGGTTCCGCAGTCGCTCCGGCAACTTCTCATCGTCACACCGGACGTCAATCACCTCGGACGCGAAGTCGTCAGTAATAGCCCCTGTTACGTGCAGGCCTGGAACTGGCTGGCCGAGCCATCGCGCCAACTCGGCATATGCGGTAGCTCGCTGGACTGGGCCGTATCGACCGATGAGTTCCACCTCGTCCAACAGAACGCACCAGCCAGCGAAGCCCGCCGCGTGGATTAGTTGCGCCATGAAGCGAGGGCGCTGCACTTGCAACTCTGCCGCCTTCACACCGCTTAAGTCGAACATTCCCTTGGCCCCCAGATCGGCCAGTTTCAGACGTACGCCAGCGCTGGGCGGCTTACCTCCAGCCAAGAACGATTCGATTCCTTGCACGAGATCGGATGGCAGGTTGCGCGCCAGAATGTGCGTCACGGCCGCAAAGACCGGAGCAAGCCGAGATTCCGGAGTGCTCGCCCACAACTCAAGATCCTGCACTGCCCCTTGCCGGCTCTGGACCTCTGCCAGAACTGTCGTCACTGCGTCGTCGATCCGACCGGGCACCATCGTATTGCGCATTGCGGAAGCAAAGACGGGACCAGGTTGCGACAGCGGGGTTTCCTTACTGATCGTGACCCAACTGACAATGAAGTTCTGCGCGAGCGCCTTCTCGCGAAGATAGTTAAGCAAATGGGATTTTCCGCTACCGAACCCGCCGCCGAACAAAAGGCCGGAAGGCTGATTGTCTTTCCAAACGCCGCCGATCCCACTTAGGAAACGCTCCTCGATCTCGGTCTCCACGCTTCCCAGGATGCGGATCGCCGCACGGTTCGGCACCCCTGCCCGCAATGCCTCAATCGCCTTGCGCGCGATAATCACGTCCAGATCAATCATGACTCGATCAGCACCAGCGGCGCCAATGGATTGTCCCGTCCGCTCGGTCGCACATCATCCCAAACACGCATATTGAGGGCCGTGTATGTCGGGAGGCGACGTTTTGGCACTTCGTCGTTAACCAGACGTGGGCCGCTAAGCGCAATCAGCAACATGCCCTCGAAGTGTTCAGCATCATCAATAATCTGGCGAATAACTTCGTAGCAGTCCATCACCGCGGCAGGCGTATACACGATGCCACCCGCCAGCTCCCGCCGGTCCAAGAGCATCTGACGCAGATCCAGCAACACCAGAAGGCCGGGTTGTCCACAGGCGCGCAGCCAGTGGCACAACGAGATCAGCATCGCTCGAGCATTTTGTCGATTAATTTTGCTCGCAACCTGTATCGATCGAAGTAGCCAGAGTTGGCGAAGATCACCCCGCAGCCAATCTAGGATGACGCTAGCAAAGCCATTTTCATCGTCTGTGAGATGGGCATCCAGCAGCCCCATTACAGCCTTTCGAAAATCCTGTGCCAATCTCGCATCGTTCCACACCGCGCTGGTGAATTGTTTTTGCATGGTCGTTCGCAACAGAACGGGTGTGATGCCGTTATGGGCGGCTATCGCAGAAAGTGATTCACTATGACCAGGACGAGGCCATACATATCCAGCGTCTGCCACCAGAGTTTCAAGCCGCGCCTGGATCAATCTATTCCAATCGAGCGATGCACTTATAGCAAAGAACGCCGTGTGCAGCATGTGCAGCTTGGTTGTAGCGGTATCGAGTTCTACGACGTGCAGACCGGCCTCTCGTCCCGCAGCGACCAGTCGATCCTTCAGGATCGGAACGTTGGGTTCGGCGGTAACCGCAAACCGAACGGCACCGCCACCCTGAGGAATAAAAGTTTCGAGGTATTCGGTCCGAAGCGGATCGAACCATGCTTCAAACGTCAGTGCCATGCCCGTCTCCGACCGAGCCAAGGAAGAAGCGGATGCCGACGAACACCCGCTCCGCTCCGGTTTCATCAAATACGGTTAGACGGTTCCGGCCCTTGGTACCTGTAGAGGCCGGTAAGGCAAATCGGTGTCCAACAGACGTCATGGCGTCCGGCGAGGCGTCGAGGCGTAGAAGATCTATCGCGAACTCTTCACGAGCATAGTCCGAAGCAGCCACCGGCAAAAGTGTCAGCAACTCATAGAGGTCGTTCAATGGGACCACCGGACCGCCGCCTTGGCGGTCCTTTCGCCAACCAGGCTGAGCGACGGGGGCGAGGTAAGCATATGCTTCAAACAGCCTAGTCAAAAATCGCGTAGCGTCGAATCTATTCGATGCTTGCGCTTTCCGAAGCAACTGGACAAGCACCGTGGGACGCAGCCGCCGCTCCATCTTACGGCCCACACGTATGCCGGCGTGCCGCGGCTCCAACTTCAGTAGTAAGGGAAACGCCGTCAGCCGGCCCTCATGTTCCACCAGCGCAACTCCCTGCGCCTCCGCCTCCGCACGGAGTTCCTTCACGTAAGAGTTATCCGTCAAGGCCGCCACTACGTCGTAGGTCAGTGCCGCGCGGGCTGAGTTGGCTCGTTCGGACAGTTGAGCGATCAAGCTAGGCAATGGCTCGAACATGGCTGGTAGCTGCCCAACCTCGCCGCCGCCATTTTTCTTTCGGAGGCCGGCCAAGCGAGACAGCACCTGCTTTGCCAGCTTCTCCGCTTCGATGAGGGCTTGATCCACCTGGTCAATCTGCCTTTCGAGTGTACTCACCGGTAAAAACCTCTCAACTATAAGATGCGACTCGGATTACCAGATGTAAGTTGAAGCGATCGTAACGTCGCGGCAAGTGTGGGAGTGGTGACCCTTGGCAATTGCCGCCGTTTTTTAACTCAAATCTACTTTGCAGTTTGCCGAGCATGACGAGCTACCGACGACTAGCCGCGAACCGCCCGGATGCACGCCACACGATGCCGCGGATCATCCACCGCCTCCAGCGCCGGCGCCGCCTCCGCGCACGCAGGCAACGCCATCGCGCAGCGCGTCCGGAACACGCACCCGCTTGGCGGATTGGCCGGGCTGGGCGGGTCTCCCTGCAACAGGATCCGGGCGCGCCGCCGCGCCGGGTCCAGGCTGGGCGCGGCAGAGAGCAGCGCCTGCGTATACGGGTGCAGCGGCTGGCGAAACAGCCGATCGACCGGCCCCTCCTCCATCACCCGGCCGAGGTACAGCACCACCACCCGGTCGCACAGGCTGCGCACCACCGGCAGGTCGTGGCTGATGAACAGCAGCGCCAGGCCCAGCCGCGTCCGCAGATCCGCCAGCAGCGCCAGCACCTGCGCCTGCACCGACACATCCAGCGCCGAGACCGGCTCGTCCGCCACCAGCAGGTCGGGCCCCGTCGCCAGCGCCCGCGCGATCCCGATCCGCTGCCGCTGCCCGCCGCTGAACTCGTGCGGATACCGCCCGGCGAACGACGCCGGCAGCCCCACCTGGTCCAGCAGCGACGCAACCCGCGCCGCGCGGTCCTGCGGCAGCACCAGGTCATGGATCACCAGCCCGTCGCCAATCTGCGCGCCCACCCGCCGCCGCGGGTCCAGGCTGGAATACGGATCCTGGAACACAAGCTGCATCCGTCGCCGCAGCCGCCGCAGCGCCGCGGGGTCGGCCCGGCCCAGATCCTCCCCGTCGACGACCACCCGCCCGCCGCTCGCCGGCAGCAGCCCCAGCATGACCCGCCCCAGCGTGCTCTTGCCCGAGCCGCTCTCCCCCACCAGCCCCACCGCCTCTCCGCGCGCCACCGACAGCGACACCTCGGTGACGGCCCGCACGGCGCCGCGCCGGAACAGCCCGCGGACCGGGAAGTGCTTGCTGACCCCCTGCGCCTCGATCACGCCGCAAGCCCCGGCGCATCCCAGCGCACGCAGCGGGTCGATCGTCCGTCCAGCGCGATCAACGGCGGCGGCGCATCGCAGACCGCCTGGTAATGCCCGCACCGCGGCCCGAAGGCGCAGCCCGCCGGCAGCAGATGCGGCAGCGGCACGGCGCCGGCAATGCCCGCCGGCAGCCGCCCGTCCTCGTGCGGCGCGCTGGCCAGCAGCGCGGCGGTATACGGATGCAGCGGCCGCGCGAACACGTCCGCCACGGCCCCCTCCTCAACCACCTGGCCCGCGTACATCACCGCGACACGGTCCGCGATCTCGCTGACCACCGGCAGGCTGTGGGTGATGAACACCAGCCCCATGCCCCGCTCCGCCCGCAACCCGGCCGGCAGGTCCAGCACCTGCGCCTGGATCGTCACATCCAGCGCCGTCGTCGGCTCATCGGCGATCAGCAGCCTGGGGTCGTTGGCGATCGCCATCGCAATCATCGCCCGCTGCCGCATGCCGCCGGACAGCTCGTGCGGAAAAGCCAGCGCCCGCACGCCCGGATCAGGAATGCCGACGCGCGCCAGCAACGCCACCGCCCGGCCCCACGCCGCACGGCCGGAAACAGCCCCATGCGCCAGGATGCCCTCCGCGATCTGCCGCCCGATCCGATGCACGGGATTGAGGCTGGACAGCGGGTCCTGGAAGATGATCGCCGCCCCCCGCCCCCGCAGCCGCCGCAGCGCCGGCTCCGTCATCCGCAGCGTGTCCTGCCCGTCGACGTAGGCCTCCCCCGCCACCACCCGCGCCGCCGGCGGCAACAGCCCCAATATCGCCAGCCCGGTCAGCGTCTTGCCGGACCCGCTCTCTCCCACGATCGCCAGCGTCTCGCCCGCCGCCACACGCAGCGACACGTCCCGCACCGGCCGGATCGCGCCGGCCGGCGTCACGATCTCGATCGTCAGGCCACGCACGTCCAGCACACCGGCCGGCCTGTGCCGCCCCCCCGGCAGCAGCCCCGGCAAAACCCGGTCGATCACCCGCCGCGGACCGCCACCCCGAGGGTCCAGCACATCCTGCAACCCGTCGCACAGCGCGTTGATCGAAAGGATCGTCAGCGTCAGCGCCAGGCACGGCCACAGCAGCAGCAGCGGCGCCTGGTCCATCGTCGCCCGGGCGCCGCGGATCATCAGCCCCCAGCTCGGCGCCGGCGGCACCACGCCAAGCCCCAGGAACGACAGCCCGCTTTCCAGCACGATCGCCGCCGCGCACGTCAGGCTGACCTGCACCACGATCGGCCCGGCGACGTTCGGCAGGATCGTCCGCGCCATGATCCGCCCCGTCGACGCCCCCAGCACCCGCACCGCCTCCACATAATCCTGCGCCCGCGTCGCCAGCACGCCGGCATAGGCGATGCGCGCGAACCCCGGCAGGTACAGCACCGACAGCACCAGGATCAGCGTCCCCGCCCCCGGCCCCATCAGCGTGACGACCAGCAGCGCCAGCAGCAGCGGCGGAAAGCACAACACGATGTCCATGGCGCGCACGGTCAACAACTCGACGGCGCCGCGCAGGAACCCGCCCAGGATGCCGAACACCGTCCCCAGCACGCACGCGATCACGGACGCCGACAGCGCGACCGTCAACGACACCCGCGCCCCCCACAACAGCCGCGACAGCACATCCCGCCCATACTCGTCCTGCCCCAGCAGATGCCCGGCCGCCGGGCCAGCCAGCCGGTGGGCCACATCCATCCGCACCGGGTCCGCCAGCGGCAGCAGGGGCGCCGCCAAGGCCGCCAACGCCAGCAGTCCGACAGCAATGCCGGGGAGAAGCAGGGGCCTCATGCCTGGTCGCAACCCCTCACCCGTGCCTCACGCGCGGATCCAGCGCCGCATAAACCAGGTCCACCACCAGGTTCAGCCCCACGAACAGCACCGAGATCACCAGGATGATCCCCACCACCTCCGGATAGTCCCGCGCCGAGACGGCATCGACCAGCATGCCCGACAGCCCGGGCCAGTTGAACACGTACTCCACCAGCACCGTGCCCCCCAGCAGGCTGCCCAGGTGCAGCGCCACCACCGTCACCACCGGCATCAGCGCGTTGCGCAACATGTGGTGCAGCAGGATGCGCCCCGGCGCCACGCCCTTCGCCCGCGCCGTCCGCACCCAGTCCCGCTGCGACACGTCCAGCACCGCCGACCGCGTCATCCGGAACACCGCCGCCGCCAGCCCGGCCGCGATCGTCAACGCCGGCAGCAGCAACAGCAGCACATGCTGCCCCGGAGCGTCGGCAAACTTCACATACCCGCCCGCCGCCACCCAATGCAGCCGCTGCGCGAACAGCAGCACCAGCAGCGTCCCCAGCACGAACACCGGCACCGCCTGCGCCAGCCCGGCCAGCCCCGACGCGACCCGGTCCAGCCATCCGCCCGCCCGCACCGCGGCCAGCGTCCCGAACGGGATGCCCAGCAGCAGCGCCAGCACCGCCGCCGCGGCAATCAGCTCCAGCGTGCGCGGCAGCCGCCGGGCGATGCTCTCGGCGACCGGGCTGCCATCCTGGATCGACCGGCCGAGATCACCCTGCACCGCATGCGCCAAATCCGCCGCGTATTGCGCCAGGATCGGCCGATCGAGACCCAGCTGGTCCCGAAGCTCGGCCACCGCCGCCGGGTCGGGCGACATGCCGCCCTGGCTCAGCAGCAGCTCTGCCGGGTCGCCCGGCACCAGCCGGATCGCCAGGAACACCAGCGTCGCCACGATCCACACCAGCAGCACCGAGACGCCCAGCCGGCGAACCATCCAGGCCAGCACCGCTAGACCCCGGGCGCGAACTCCGCATTGTCCAGCGTGAAGCCGGAAAAGAACGTCAGCGCGCCCGGCAGGTTCTGGAAGCCCTTGAGGTCCTTGGTGAACGCATACCCCTGCGAGCGCCACGCGATGCCCACGAAATACGCCTCCTCCAGCGCCTGCGCCTCCATCTCGGCATAGATCGCGCGGCGCTTCGCCGGGTCGAACTCGGCGCGGCCCGCCACCAGCAGCTCGTGCGTCCTGGGCGTCGGCAGGTTGATGCTGCGGCCATACGAGGTGCTGAGGTTGCCGTCGATCTGGTTGGCGATCCCGTCGGGGTCGTTGCTCTCGGCCGCCGTGCCCATCACCGCCATCTCGTACTGCCCCCGGTTCCCCTGCGCGATCCGGGTCGCCCAGTCCGGCAGCCGCAGCTCCGCCTGGATGCCGACGGCGGCCAGGTTCTGCTGCAGGATCTCGGCGGTGTCCTTGTGCATGCCGTAGGTGGCCGTCGACAGCAGGTTGGTGCTGAAACCGTTGGGGAACCCGGCCTCAACCAGCAGCGCCTTCGCCTTGGCCGGGTCATACGCCTGGCCCTTGCTGCGGCCGGCATCGAAGAACGGGCTGTTCGGCGCGATCGGCAGCCCCTCCAGCGGCGCGCCCCGGCCGAAGAACGCCGCCTTCACCACCTCGTCCCGCTTGATGGCGTGCGCCACGGCGCGCCGCACCCTTGCATCGGCGAACGGCCCTGCCTTGCCGTTGAACTCCAGATACATGAACGGCCCGTCGGTCGTCTGCAGCACCAGCCGCGGATCGGCCTCGATGGCCGCCATGTTCTGCCACGGCACATACTCGATCAGGTCCACGTCGCCGGCCTGGAGCGCCGCGACGCGCAGGTTCTCGTCGGCGTAGGCCGTCATCCTGAGGCCCTTCAGCTTCGGCAGGCCGGGCTTGTAGTAGTGCGGGTTCGCTTCGAAATCGAGGCCAACGCCGCGCTCCGAGCTTTTCAGGATGAACGGCCCGGCCCCCACCGCCTGCGCGCCCCCGGCATTCGACTCCGGGTAGATCATCGGCATGAAATGCGTCGCGAGCATGAACGGCACGGTCGCGTTCGGCGACTTGAACACCAGCTTCAGCGTCCGCGCATCGGGCGTCTCGTAGCGGGCGATGTCCTGGCACTGCACCTTCATGTAGGCGGTGCTCTTTTCCCCGGCGATCTGCTCGAAATTCCACTTGATGTGCTCGGACGTCACCGGCTTGTTGTTGTGCCACACGGCGTCGCGCAGCTTCAGCACCCAGGTGGTTTCCCCCTCGCGCGCCCAGCTTTCCGCCATCTCGGGCTGCAGCGACCCATCGGCGGCGTAGCTGATCAGCGGCCGGTTCATCAGCATCTGCACGGTGCCGGCCGCCGTCCCGGCATTGGCCCAGGGCGCCAGGCTCGGCGGATAGGCCGACAGGCCGAACCGCAGCACGCCCGGCGTCCGGGCGGCGCGCGCGGGCGCAGTCAGCAACGGCAGCGTGGCGGCGCCGGCCAGCACGGCGCGGCGGGTGGGATGCATCATGGTTTCAGACCCCGTCATAGGCGGTTGCAGGAAGCCGTCCTTCCCGGATGTCGCGCGCGCGCGCCGCCGGGTCACGCTCGCCGGGCGGCCCGTATCCGCCGGCGCCCCCGGTGACGATCGTCACGATGTCGCCCTTCTGCATGGTCCCCTTGCCATGCACGAAGGCCTCCGAGCACTGGTGGTACAGGAACGTCGATCTCGCCCCCGGCAGCCCGCCGCCCAGGCCCCACGGCGCCGATTGCAGCCGCGCGCCATCGAGGCGCAGCCGGCACTCGGCCTCGGCCCGGTAGACCCGGCGCAGCGCCATCCCGCCGCGCTGCCGCCCCGCGCCGCCGGACCCGTCCACCAGCTCATACCGCAGCAGCGTCAGCGGATACTCCCCCTCCAGCGCCTCCGCCGGCAGGTTGCTGGTGTTGGTCATGTGCACGTGCACGCCATCCAGCCCGTCCTTGCGCTGCCGCGCGCCCGATCCGCCGCCGATCGTCTCCAGATACACCCACAGCGTGCCGTCCGGATGCGCGCCGACGAAGGTCGCCGCCGTGCAGGCCCCGTTGCCCGCCGCCGTCACCGCGCCCGGGATCGCCGGCGCCAGCGCCCCATGGATCAGCTCGACCACCCGCTGGCACGCGCCCAGCCGCCCGTTGACGGCCGCCGGGCTGACGCAGTTCACCACCGTGCCCGCGGGCGCCGTGACATGCAGCGGCCGCGCCAGCCCGGCATTGGGCAGGATCGTCGGATCGACCAGCGCCTTGACCGCGTAATAGACCGTGCTGAGCAGCGCCGTGTAGGTCATGTTCATGCCGGCGCGGACCTGCGGCGGCGCGTCGAAATGCAGGTGCATCTCGTCGCCCCGCACCTCGATCTGCGTGGTGAACCGCAGCTCCTGGTCGATCTCGGGGTTGTCGTGCCAGTCCTCGAAGCTGTAGCGCCCGTCCGGAATGGCCGCGATGCCGGCCCGCATCTTGCGCTCCGCGTAGTCCAGCAGCGCCTCGCAGGCGGCCATCACGGTGCCGGTGCCGTACTTGCCGCACAGCGCCTGCGTCCGCTGCACGCCCAGCCGGTTCGAAGCCATCTGCGCCCGCAGGTCCGAAAGCCGTTCCCGCGGCACCTGGCAGTTCAACAGGATCAGCTCCTGCACGTCCCGCTGCAGCTCCCCGGCGCGATACAGCCGGATGGGCGGGATGCGCAGCCCCTCCTGGAAGATATGCGCATGGCCGCGGTCGGCGAAGTCGGCGTGATGCGCGAGGTTCACCGCCCACATGACGATCCGCCCGTAGTCTCCGGGTGGCGCGCCTTTGGGCGCGACGAACACCGGTTCGGCCAGCACGATGTCCGGCAGGTGCGTGCCCCCGCCCTCGTACGCGTCGTTGCCGCAGAACACGTCGCCGGGCCGCATGTCGGCATAGGCGTGCCGCTTCACGATATGCTCGATGATGCCGATGAAACTGCCGAGGTGCATGGGGATATGCTCGGCCTGGCAAAGCGTGCGGCCCTCGATGTCGAACAGCGCGGTCGAACAGTCCCGCCGCTCCTTGATGTTGGTGGAGTAGCTCGCCCGGATCAGCGCCTCCCCCATCTCCTCGACGATGGACGCCAGCGCGCTGCCGATCACCTCGACCGTGATGGGATCGACGGCGACGGCCGGTTTCATTGCCTCGGCGTGGCTCATGCGCCTGCCTCCAGGATCAGGTTGCCGTACGGCTCCACCCGCCCGCTCATCCCAGGCGGAATGACGGTCGTCGCGTCCATCTGCTCGACGATCGCCGGGCCGGCAATCCGGTGCCCGGGCGCCAGCGCCTCCCGGTCATAGACCGGGCACGGCACGAAGCCCCCGGCTTCCGGCAGCCATACCTCCCGCCGCCCGATGATCGCGGCGCTGGCATCCGCAGGGCCCATCGGGCGCGGCTGGAACGCGGCCTTCGGCACCAGCCCCGTCGCCTCCACCCGATAGGTCACAAGCTGCACCGGCTCGCCCTCGGCGACGAAGCCGTACATCCGGCGGTGCGCCGCCTCGAACCCCTCGGTCAGCGCCGCCAGCGTGCCGGCGCCGATCGGCCCGTCCGGCAGCGGGATCGGCAGCTCGTAGTTCTGGCCGGCATAGCGCATGTCGACGGTGCGCTTCGTGCTGCTGGAGTCGACGGGGATGTGCTCGTCGACGAACCAGGCGCGGGCCCGGTCCAACAAAACATCGAAAGCGGCCGACAGCTCCGGCAGGACCGCACCATCCATCGTCATCAGCTTCGTGCTGGCGAAATCCGCCCGCAGGTCGGTCAGCAGCAGCCCCATCGCGCACAGGATGCCGGGGTTCCGCGGCACCAGGATGCGCGGAATGTCCAGCTCCCGCGCCAGCCGCGCCGCATGCAGCGGCCCGGCCCCGCCGAACGCCACCAGCGTGTAGTCCCGCGGGTCGTAGCCGCGCTGCACGCTGATCACCCGGATGGCGCGGGCCATGTTGGCCGTCACGACGGAAATGATCCCCTGCGCCGTCGCCATCACGTCCAGCCCCAGCCGCTCCGCCAGCACGCCGATCGCCGCCCGCGCCAGATCCTGCCGGATCGCCATCCGCCCGCCCAGCAGATGCGTGGGGTTCAACGTCTGCAGCACGACGTTCGCGTCCGTCACGGTGGGTTCCGTGCTGCCCCGCCCATAGCAGACCGGCCCCGGATCGGCCCCGGCGCTGCGCGGCCCCACCTTCAGCAGCCCGCCATTGTCGATGAACGCGATGCTGCCGCCCCCGGCGCCCACGGTGTGGATGTCCAGCATCGGCGCCTTGATCGGATACCCATGCACCACCGCCTCGCTGGCCAGCCGGCACGCCCCGCCCGACAACAGCGCCACGTCCGAGCTGGTGCCCCCCATGTCGAACGTGATCAGCTCCGGCATCCCCACCATCACCGCCAGCGCCTGCGCCGCCACCACGCCGGTGCTGGGCCCGGACAGCACGGTGCGCACCGGAAGCCGCGCCGCCTGGTCGAACCCGATCACGCCGCCGTTCGACTGCGTCAGATGCGGCGCAGCCGTCATGCCGCCCTCCGCCAGTCGCCCGCCCAGCCGGCTGATGTAGCGCTGCATGACCGGCCCCAGATAGGCGTTGACCACAGCGGTGCTCATCCGCTCGAACTCGCGGAACTCCGGCGCGACCTCATGCGACGTCGATACGAACGCATCCGGCAGCTCCTCGCTGACGATCTCCCGCGCCCGCTGCTCATGCGCCGGGCGCAGGAAACCGTACAGGAAGCAGATCGCCACCGCCTCCACCCCCGCGTCGCGCAGGGTGCGCGCGGCCTGGCGCAGCGCAGCCTCGTCCAGCGCCAGCTCCACGCTGCCGTCGTGCCGCACCCGCTCGACAACCTCCATCCGCAAATCCCGGCTGACCAGCGTGTGCGGCTTGTCGGCCTGCATGTCATACAGGTCGGGCCGCTTCTGCCGCCCGATCTCCAGCAAGTCGCGAAAACCGTCGGTGGTGATCAGCCCGGTGCGCACGCCGCGCAACTGGATCAACGCGTTGGTGGCAACCGTGGTGCCATGCCCGAAATACCCGATGTCGGCCAGGCTGGCCCCAACGCGCCCAACCCCCTCGCTTACGCCCTGCGCAATCCCCCGGCTCGGGTCGTCAGGCGTCGATGGCACCTTCCAGACCTCGACCCGCCCCGTCGCGTCGTCGAACAGGCACAAATCGGTGAAGGTGCCCCCGGAATCCACGCCCACGCGCCAGGCCATGCGGCCTCCTGATGTTGCGCTGCGATGATGGGGCGGGACGGCCCTGGAGGGAAGCGGCTTTCGCCGTCCAACCCGGCGGAACGCCGAGGCTTCGACACAGCCGCCGGCGCCGGGTCAGCCGGTGACGAGCTTGCGGATCTTCCCCTGCGTCTGCGTGACGAGTTCGGCGATCTCGGTCGTGGACACGGACGACCGCGCGGCCAGCGTCTTGACCTCCGCCGCAACCACGGCAAAGCCCTTGCCCGCCGCCCCGGCCCGCGCCGCTTCGATCGTCGCGTTCAACGCCAGCAGGTTGGTCTGGCCGGAAATGCCCGAAATCCCCTGCGCGATCCGGCTGATCTGGCTCAGCACGTCCGTCATCACCCGCTCCGTCTCCGCAGCCGCCCGCCGCCGTGCGGACACATCCAGCGCATAGACGATCGTCTTGACCAGATTGCCCTCCACGTCCAGCAGCGGTTGCACCGTCGCCGACACGAACACCACCCCGCCATCGGGCCGGCGCAGCGACATCTCCCGCGACAGCGGCCGGCCGGCCTGCAACGCCTGGCGGTCCGCCACGTCGAACAGATGCGCATACTCCAGGTCGGGCAATTGCCTGGCGGCGCTCACCGATGCGCAACCCAGCGTCTCGGCCGCCATCTCGTTGATCCGTTGCAGCGCGCAGTCGGCGTCCCACTCGATCACGACGTTCGACCGCTCGATCGCATTCATGCGCAGGTCGTGTTCGAGCGCCGCGCGCTTGGTGCGCGTGACGTTGGCCTGCACCGAGACGAAGCGCTCCAGCTTTCCCGCCGCGTCGAAGATCGGATTGATCGTCAACGAGATCCAATACGGTTCGCCAGCCTTCGTGTAGTTCATGATCTCCTCGTAGAAAGCTTCCCGCGCACGAAGTTTTTCCCTGATGCGGACGATCGTCCCCTGGTCCGTGTGCCGCCCCTGCACCAGCGTGCCAGGCTTGCGGCCCAGCGCCTCCTCCGTCGTGTAGCCGGTCAGCCGGCAGAAACCCGGGTTGACATACTCGATCAGCCCATCCGGGCCCGTGATGACGACGCTGTTGTCGGTTCCGTTTGCCACCAGCGACAACAACGCGAACTTCTTGCGGTTCTGCACATCGACGGTGATGTCGGTCGCAAACTTGACCACTTTCGAAGGCCGGCCATCAAGACCGTAGATCGGGCTGTACGTGGCCTGGAGCCAGACCTCGCGGCCGTCTTTGCCGACGCGCCGGTATTCGGCGGAGAAGCTCTCGCCGCGGCGCAACGCCTCCCAGAACCGCGCATATTCGTCGCTCTGGCGATAGCCGTCATCCACGAACATGCTGTGATGCTTGCCCCGGACCTCGTCCAGCGCGTACCCGATCACCCGCAGGAAATTCTCGTTGGCGGTAAGGATCCTACCGCTCAGGTCGAACTCGATCACCGCCTGGGACCGGCCGATCGCCTCGATCTGACCCTGGAAATCGGCGTTCTGCAGTTTCGATCGAGTCACGTCGGTGGCGAACTTGATGATCTTCAGCGGCGTCCCGTCCCCATCCAGGATGGGGTTGTACGTCGCCTGGATCCAGATATCGCGACCATCCTTGCCGATCCGGCGGTATTCCGCCGCCTTGAACTTGCCGGCGCGCAAGTCCGTCCAGAACGCGCGATACTCGGCGCTCTCCCGATGCTGCGGATCGACGAACATCGCGTGGTGGCGCCCTTTGACCTCGTCCAGGCCATACCCGAAGCAGTCGAGGAAGTTCTCGTTGGCGTCCAGCACCGTGCCGTCCAGCGCAAACGCGATCACCGCCTGCGACCGGCGGATCGCCGAAACCTGGCCGGATTGCTCGGCCGCAGCCATCGCCGCCGCCGTGATGTCGGTGGCGAACTTCACGATCTTCATCGGCCGCCCGGTCAGTCCCCTGATCGGGTTGTAGGTCGCCTGCAGCCAGACCACCCGGCCATCCTTGCCGATCCGCTTGAACACCGCGGACTTGAACGCGCCGCCGCGCAACTCCTGCCAGAACTGCAGGTAGTCTTCCGAAGCGGCATGACCCGCATCGACGAACATGCTGTGATGCCGGCCGCGGACCTCGGCCAACGAATAGCCCATGACATCCAGGAACATCTGGTTGGCCGTCAGTATCCGCCCGTCCAGACCAAGCTCGATCACCGCCTGCGACCGGCCGATCGCGCTCAGCTTTGCCGACATCTGGCGCAGATTGAGCCATCGCGGAAACCAACCCATGCAAACTCCCTGAACTGCCGAAGCACGCGGCACGACGAGGGTCGCGCCCGAGCCGACAAAGTGCAGGGTGGCGTTTAAGGAATCCTTGCGGGCGGCCATTTGGCGAGCGTGACAAGATACTTGAGTGGTGTCGTGCAGGCCTGCGACATCATGCCACCGCCGGCATCACCACCCCCCGGCACTCCCCAAACCCGATCGGCGCCGCCCCCGCCTTGTGCGCCCGCGCCCGCAGCACGATCTCGTCGCCGTCCTCCAGGAACCGCCGCTCCTCCCCCGACGGCAGCGTGATCGGCGACCGCCCGCCCTGGCTGATCTCCAGCAACGACCCGCATCCATCGGTGCTGGCCGAGGAGATCGTCCCCGTCCCGAACAGATCCCCGGGATTGAGGTTGCACCCGTTGCTCGCGTGATGCGCCACCATCTGCGCCGGCGTCCAATACAGATCCGTCGACGACCCGATCGACAGCCGGTGCGCCCCCAGCCTGCGCTTGCGCATCTCCCGCGTCGTCAGCAGCACCTCCAGCTCGATGTCCAGCGCCCCGGCCCCCTGATCCACCTCGTCGAACAGATACGGCATCGGCGCCGGGTCGCCCTCCGGCCGCGCCGCCTGCGCCACACGGTACGGCGCCAGCGCCTCCGGCGTGATGATCCACGCGCTGATCGTCGTGCAGAAGCTCTTGCCCAGGAACGGCCCCAGCGGCTGGTATTCCCACCCCTGGATGTCCCGCGCCGACCAGTCGTTCAGCAGGCAGTACCCGGCGATATGATCCACCGCCCGACCGATCGGGATCGCTGTGCCCGCAGCGTTGCCCGGCCCGATCCAGATCCCCAGCTCCAGCTCGTAATCCAGGTTCCGGCTCGGCCCGAAGCTCGGCGCCGGGTCCTTGGCCGGCTTGCGTTGACCATTCGGCCGCCGCACCTCGCCCGGAACCCGGACTGAGCTTGCACGCCCATGATACGCGATCGGCACGTGCTTGTAGTTCGGCATCAACGGGTTGTCCGGCCGGAACAGCCCGCCGACCGTCGTCGCATGGTGGATGCCGGCATAGAAATCAGTGTAGTCGCCGATCCGCGCCGGCAGATACATGCTGCAGTCCGCAGCCCGGTGCAGCAGATACGGCCGCTCGTCCGACCCCTCCTGCAGCAGCGTGCTGACCGCATCCCGCAGCGCCCGCCGCGGCGCCGCCCCCAACGCCAGGAACGGGTTCAGCACCGACCCGACGCACGCCCCCAGCGCCGCCTGCGCCTCGTCGTCCAGCAGCTCCGCCTCGTGCAGCGCCCGCAGGTCCAGTATCTGCCCCCCGATCGCGACCCCCCCCCGGGGCGCCCCGGCCAGCGGGCTGAACACCCCCAGCGGCAGATTCTGGATCGGGAAATCCGGATGGCCGTTCGCATCCGCCACCCAGCTCTGCAACGACGGGTCGTGCGTATGATCGACGGTCATGGCCGCGCCGGGTTGAAGTGCTTCGCGACGGGCGCCCAGCAATCGACGTAGCCCTGCTGAAGCTGCGGCGCCTCGAAGGCCAGCCGCGTCACGTGCTGCGCATGCCGGCTCTCGAACATGAACGCCATCGTGCCCTCCAGCTTGTGCGGCCCCAGCGCCGCGGCGCTCGCCTTCTCGAACGCCTCCGCGTCCGGGCCGTGCGGCAGCATGCAGTTGTGCAGGCTGAACCCGCCCGG
Source organism: Rhodospirillales bacterium (assembly GCA_043740535.1). Taxonomy (GTDB): domain Bacteria; phylum Pseudomonadota; class Alphaproteobacteria; order Acetobacterales; family Acetobacteraceae; genus JBBROS01. The sequence continues at coordinate 19,075 of JAYUCA010000409.1, forward strand.
CGTGAACCCCTGTGGCTTCGCGTCGTACTGGCCATAAACCAGCCCCATGAACTCGCTCATGACGTTCATGTGGTACCACGGCGGCCGGAA
>JAYUCA010000410.1:0-10317 GCA_043740535.1 Rhodospirillales bacterium
ACTACCAATGCGGACGTTGAACCAGGCCGTCGATCTTTTGGGTAGAAAAGCCCGGCTTCTGCTGAGCGCCAGCGCTATCGCCCTCGCCATGGCAGGCCCGGCGGCGGCCTCTCCGGCCTATGTGTTCCAGCAGACCCTCGCCATTCCCGGGGTGACATTCAAAGGATATGACCTCGCGACGTTCGACGTATCGAACCAGCTCTATTACCTGACCGATCGGTCGAATAACGCCATCGACGTGTATTCGGCCTCGACGAACGCCTTTGTCGAGCGGATCGGCTCAGGGCTGTTCTCCGGCGCGACCGTCAGCAACGACAACGCCGGGCCGAACGGCATCAGCATCAGCAACGTGACCGGTGGCAAGCTGCTGATCGCCGGCAACGGGCCGAGCAATGTGCTCAGCTTCAACCTCGACACGACAGGGTTGGTGGTTCAGGGCGCGCCGCGCACGACATCGACCGCGGTCACCGGCACGCCCGTGCCGCCGAACCGGGTGGACGGGGTCGCCTATTCCCCGACGAAGAACACGATCCTCGCGGCGAACAACGCGTCCAACCCCGGGTTCGTCACGCTGATCAACAACGCCACGGGCGTCGTTATCAAGTCGATCCTGTTGAACGGCACGGGCGGGTATCCGGACGTGGGCGGAAACGGCGTGGAAGCGACGATCTTCAACACGACGCGCGGCACCTTCTTCATCGCCGTGCCGGCGCTGAACGCGGCGGGCACGGGCGCAGGCGGGGTGATCGAGCTTGCTGCCGACACCGGCGCCCTGCTGAACACTTACGATTTCAACGCCATGGGCCTGGCCGGCGTGTGCAGCCCGACCGGCCTCGTGCAAGGCTCCGGCGCGTCGATGTTCGTGGCGTGCAGCGATGGCGCCGCCGGGCACAGCGTGATCCTGAACCCGGCCGGCCCCGGCAGCCTGACGGTTGTCGCCGGCATCTACGGCGGCGACCAGACCGCCTACGATCCAACGACCAACACCTTCTTCGAGGCGGCACGCTTCGAACAGGGCGGCCCGGTGCTCGGCGTGATCGACGCCAGCACCCTCGCCGTGCAGTTGCTGGCGATCGGCGGCAACGACCACTCGGTGGCGGTCGATCCGATCTCGCACCAGGTCTTCGTCGCCACGGCCGGCACGACGGCGTTCCCGAACTGCACCAATGGCTGCATCGGGGTGTTCGCCGTAGGCGTGCCCGAACCGGCTTCGTTGCCGCTGATGGCGCTCGCGCTGGCGGGTCTTGGCCTCGTGACGCTGCGCCGCCGCACCTGAACCTCGGCGCCCGGCCCCTGCGAAGGGGTCGGGCGGCCTACTTCGGCTGCGTCAGCGCGGCGGCCCCGTGGGCGCCGCCTGCGGGAAGATCGGCGCCTCGGCGACCGAGTTCACGATGATCGCGGCATCCTCCGGCAGCAGGAACCCCGCCGCCTCCGCCTCCCGCGCCGCCACGCGGATGCGGTTCAGGTAATCATTCTGATCCTTGTAGCGCTCGGCGATCAACAGGCGCTTGTCCGTCACCGCGTCCTTCGTCTTGGCGAACGGAATGAACGCCCCCACCAGCGAACATGAAAAGCTGTGCGGTTCGTTCTGCGCCCCGTGCACGCCCAGCGGCACGGCCATGTCCGGCAGGCGCACCCCGCCGACCGGGTTGCCATCGACGTCCTTCTGCGGCACCTGGATCACGGCGCCTGGCAGGTTCTTTGGCGGCCCCAGCACGGTGGGGTCGCCATTGGCGGGCTGCAGCGGCATCAGGCGGCTCGGCGGCGGCTCGGTGTTCGCCGCCACCCACTGGTCCAGCCGTCGCAACGTGGCCCGTCCCACCGGCGTCCAGTCGAGCCGGCCCGGGGGCAGGGTGCAGTCATCGGCCTTCGGCACGGTCGCGTGCGCCGCACCGGCCACATCGTACATGCGCACGTTGGCGGGGATGGGCAGGTCGATCGTGCCCGTGGCGCCCGTGCGTCCCAGCGACGCCCGGATCGAGAAGTAATCGACCGTCGAGTTGATCAGCACCATCTTCGGCGCGATCTCCCCCCGCGCCTCCGCTTTCGCGACGATCTCCCCGATCGTCAGCGCGCCGTCATGCACGCCCGGAAAATCCACGTCGGAAAAGTTCGGCGAGCCGTCGGCGCTGGAGCCAGGGCCGGCGCCAGATCGCAGGATCGGCAGCAGCCCGGCGCCGGAGACGAACACGTGCATCCCGTCGAACACCCGCCGCCCATCCACCTGGTTGAACCCGTTCAGCAGCATCGTCTTCAGGAACCGCCCATCCTGCGACTTGCCGCTGGCCAGCACGCGGCTGACCTTCCCGGCAAGCGGGTTCGGCGTGCCGGTGGCATCGGCGGCGGCGCGGGCCAGGAAATCGGTGGCGTCCCGGACGATGGCGAACCCGACGCCCTCGACGAAGCGCTTCTTGCCCTCGGTGTCGGTGAACGACGGCAGCTCCGCCCCCTGCCCAAGTTCCCAATACACCTCGGCGGTCGAGAAACCGCTGTCTTCGAGGAACCCGGTGCCGGGATCCATGTTGCCGGACTGTTGCGGCAGGCCGCGGGGCGAGTTGTACAGCGCGTGGGCATAGGCCTTGCCCCGGTTGGGCACGTCGATCAGCAGCGCGCCGTTGCCGGCGGCCGCCCCCGCCGGCATGAACAGGATGATGCGGGCGGCGTATTCCACCATGCCATGGGCGTTCCGGGTGGCCTTTTCGATGTCCGGGATGATGCCCGCTGTTGGTGGGAGCTCGCCGAGGATCCGGCCGTCCCAGCGGACATAGTCGCCCGCCTTGAAGGCGCCGTAGGGTTGTTTCGAGGTGATCTCCAGGCGCGTCACTTTGGCGGTCGCGGACGGCGGCATGCAGGCAGTAGCCAGGGCGGCTGCCAGGCAGAGAAGCGTTTTCATGGTGGTTTCCCTATGTTGGCTGCCACCCGCGTAGGAGGGGAAGAGCGCAGCGTCATCCGCCGTCCGCGCATGGAGCCAGGCAAGAGGCGGATGACGCTGCGCTTTTCCGCCCTGCGCTTTGGGCACTTAATGCGCCGGCAGCAACGTTCGGGACGGATCTGCCCCGACCCGCCCCGTGCCCCCCTCGGTCGCCGGGCTCAGCACGAAGTCGTAGCAGATCGACGGCGGTGCGCCTGCCTCGCCCGGCACTGGCGTGATCACCAATGAGCTCGACACCCCGAACACCACGTCGCTGTCGATATACGCGTCGTCCGCCAGATACAGCGCCGTCACCAGTTCCCGATGCCCGGGCGCCGAGATCAGGAAATGGATGTGCGCCGGCCGGCACCCATGCCGCCCCTGCGCCCGCACCAGCGCGCCCACCGGCCCGTCCATCGGGATGAAATAGGCCAGCGGCCGGATCGTCCTGAAACTGTACCGCCCCTGTGCATCGGCCGTGAAGTTGCCCCGCGTCTCCGTGCGTTCCGTCCCATAGACCTGCAGGTCGTACACCCCCTCGGAATCCGTCTGCCACACCTGGATCGACGCGTGCGGCGCCGGCTGGCCGTCGCTGCCGCGCACCTGGCCGTGCATGACCAGCTCCGGCCCGGTCGCCGTCTGCGCGATGCTTGCCCCCAGCGCCAGGTCCGGCGCGTCCTCGCGGAAGAACGGGCCCAGCAGGCTGCCCTCCGTGCCGGCCTCCGCGGCGGTCTTGTCGTGCATAATGTTGACCAGGGCGCTCAGGCCCAGCGTGTCCGACAGCAGGATGAACTCCTGCCGGGCCGCGGTGCAGGTCTGGCCGACCTGGGTCAGCACCTGGATGCCCGTCAGCCACTCCTCGGGCTTCAGGTCCACCTCGCGGGCGAAGGCATGCAGGTGCTTCACCGCCGCCGCCATGATCTGCTTCAGGCGCGGGTCAGGCGTCGTCGCCATCTGCGCCAGCACCGCTTCGGTGACGGTGGTTTCGGTCAGGTCGATCATGTCACCCCTCCTGCGAAACCGTATTCACCAGCGTGCCGACGCCGCTGATCTCGACCTCGACGGTGTCGCCGGGCTGCATCCACACCGGCGGCTTGCGGTAGGCGCCGACGCCGCCTGTGGTGCCGGTGATGATGACGTCCCCGGCCTCCAGGATGGTGAAGGTGGAGCAGTACGCGATCAACGCCGGAATGGTGAACACGAGGTCATCGAGCGTCGCGCGCTGCATCTCGTTGCCGTTCAAGCGGCACACGAGGCTTGCATGCGCGACGTCGCCCGCCTCGTCCGGCGTCACCAGATAGGGGCCGAAGCCGCCGGTGCCGGGAAAGTTCTTCCCCGGCGTGAACTGGCTGGTGTGCCGCTGGAATTCCCGCACCGAGCCGTCGTTGTAGCAGCTGTACCCCGCCACATAGGCCGGCGCATCCGCCTCCGACACATGCCGGCCCGCCTTGCCGATGACGATGGCAAGCTCCCCCTCGAAGTCCAGCGTGACCGAGGCCTTGGGGCGGATGATCGCCTGGCCGTGCCCCACCTGGCTGTTGGCGAAGCGGGTGAAGATGGTCGGGAATTTCGGCACGTCGCGGCCGCCCTCCAGGATGTGCGACAGGTAGTTGAGGCCCACGCAGATGATCTTGTCCGGGTTCGGGATCGGCGGCAGATACGTCACGCTGGCCAAAGCATGGCGCGGCTCGTTGCCCGCCGGCGCGATCGGCCCGGCGGCCAACGCCGCGCGCAGGCTGGGCGCGCGGGATGTCAGATCGACGACGCTGTCCCCATCGACGATGCCCCAACCAGGGGTTCCATGGGCGGTGAAGCTCATCAGTTTCATGGCGTTGTCTCTCCGTTGGGAATGGGCGCCTGCACGAAGCGGGCGGTATGGCGGTGATGGTCGATCAGCGCAGCCTGCGCGTCCCCGGTGCGGCCGTCGATGGCCGCCTGCATCAGAACACGATGCCCGGCGTTGATGATGAACAGCCCGGCGCTCACGGCCGACACCCCGTCATACCGGAACCCTGTCCTTCGACAGCGACGCCCGCAGACGCTCCGTCGCCGCGCCGTCCACCATCGGCCCGCCCGCGCCGCGCACGATCACCACCCCGTACTCCGCCCGGGCCGCCTCGATGGACAGCAGATCCTCCTCCACATCGTGCCGCACCGCCTGGGCGTCGCGCAGCAGCGGGTCGCCGTAGCCGCCGCCGCTGGCCTGCACATGCCGGAAAACGTCGCCACGGCGGATCGTGACCGGCTGGGTCAGCATCGCCGGCAGGACCCGCGTGCCGGCCGCCGTCTGCAGCAGGTTGCTCGACGGTTGGCCCGGCTTGCCGCCGAACAGGCCGTGCGGCGGGAACGCGCGTTTGTCCGACCGCACGGAGAACACCCCGGTCTCGGCCAGGAACTCGTAGTCCCGCACCAGCGCATGGCCGCCGCGATGCCGCCCGGCCCCACCGGTCCCGGGGGCCAGGCCATAGCGCTGGATCCGCAGCGGATACGCCTGCTCGATCATCTCGACCGGCACGTTGGCCTGGTTGGCGCCCATGTGCGGCACCCCCTCCTGCCCGTCATGCGTGGCAGTGGCGCCCCAGGTCCCCATGAACGTCTCGGAGAACACGAACGCCCGGCCGTCGATGTAGCCGCCGAACGACGGCAGGGTCGATCCCCCCGGCCCGTCCGCGGCCACACGCTCGGGCAGCGCCTGCGCCAGGGCGCCGAACATGCAGTCGATCATCCGGTACCCCGTGATGCCGCGCGCGCCCGTAGGGGCCGGGTGGACCGAGTTGACCACCGTGCCCAGCGGCGCCGTCACCGTGATGGCGCGCGTGAAACCGTGGCAGTTCGGCACGTCGGCCGTCATCACGGACCGAAGCGCGGTGTAGACGGCGGCCTTCGTGAACGGCAGCGGCGTGTTCACCCCGCCCGCGACCTGCAACGAGCTCCCCGCCCAGTCCGCCGTCACGCTGTCCCCGGCGATGGTCAGCGCCAGCTCGAACACGATCGGTGCCGGGTCCTCGCCCAGGCCGTCCAGGTGGTCGGTGAACCGGTATGTCCCGTCCGGGATGTCCAGGAACTCGGCGCGGGCCAGGCGCTCGGCATAGTCGTGCAGCGCCTCGATGTAGCGGGCCATCTCCGCCGCGCCATAGCGGCGGAACAGGTCCAGGTATTCCCGCTCGCCCGCCACGCAGGCGGCGATCTGCGCCCGCAGGTCGCCCAGCACCTGGTCGGGGATGCGGACATTGAGGGCGATGATGTCCCAGATCGCCTGGTTCGGCACGCCAGCCTCGGACAACTTCAGGAACGGCAGGCGAAGCCCCTCTTGATAAATCTCGGTGGCGCCCAGCGCGTTGCTGCCGGGCACGATGCCGCCCACGTCGGCGTGGTGCGCCAGCGTCGTCGCCCAGCCGGCCAGCGCGCCGTCGAAGAACAGCGGCTTGATGATGTAGATGTCCGGCAGGTGCTGTCCGGCCGCCGCATAGGGGTCGTTGGCGATGAACAGGTCGCGGGGCCGTGTGTCGGCGCCGAAACGGGCGATCAGGAAGCGCATCGCGTCGTAGAAGCTGCCCAGGTGCATCGGCGTGGTAACCCCCTGCGCCAGCGTGCGGCCCTCCGCGTCGCAGATGGCGGTGGAGAAATCCATGCTGTCCCGCACGATCGGCGAATGGGCGGTCCGCATCAGGATCAGCGCCATCTCGTCGGCGATGGTGTCGAAGCCGTTCTTCAGGACCTCGAGGCGGATCGGGTCGATGACGGGCGCCTGGACCGTGTCGGGCATGGGCCTACTCCTGCAGCGCGATGATCAGGTTGCCGAATTCGTCGCCGTGGATGGCGCCCTCGGGCGGCACGATGGCCGTCCCCTCGTACTCCTCGACGATCAGCGGCCCCTGCCGGGGTGCGCCGCCGATGGCGGCACGGGTGACCACCGGCGTCTCGATCCAGCCGTGCGCCGCCCCGAACCACGCCGGGCGGGTCGTTTCAGCGCCGGGCGCCGCCGCGGCATGGCGCAGCGCCGGCTGCGTGGCCAAGGGCAGCGCGCCGGTGACGCGCAGGGTGACGAACTCACCTGTCTCGATCGAGTGCGCGCTATGGCCGTACGTCCGCAGGTGCTCGGCGTCGAAGGCCGCGGCGATCTGCGCCGGGTCGGTCGGACCAGGGGACACGGGAACGGTCAGCTCGAACGCCTGCCCGACGGAGCGAAGGTCCGCGGCACGGCGGAACACGAGCTGCGCCGCATCGATCCCCAGGTCCCGCGCGACCTCCTGCTCCAGCGCCGCGAACGCGGTTTCCAGCGCCGCCGGCGCCGTCGTCGCGACAGGGCGCAGGAAGGCGCGCGACATCGCCAGCTCCACGTCCGCGAACAGCAGCCCCAGCGCGCTGAACACCCCGGCCCCGGGCGGCAGCACCAGGCGCCGCATGCGCAGCCCCCGGGCCAGCGTCGCGCCATGCACGCCGCCATTGCCCCCGAAGGCGAACAGGCTGAACTCCCGCGGGTCCCGCCCCCGCTGCGTGCTGATCGCCTTCACCGCCCGCGTCATCAGCGTGGTGGCCACCTGGTGGATGCCGAGCGCCGCTTCGGGCACCGACAGGCCCAGCGGCTTGGCCACCTGCTCCTCGATCACGGACCACGCGATCCCCGCGTCGATCGGCACGCTGCCGCCCGCCAGCGCCGTGGCGTTCAGGTAGCCCAGCACGACGTTCGCGTCCGTGACGGTCGCGGCCGTGCCGCCGGCGCCGTAGCAGGCCGGGCCAGGCACGGCCCCGGCGCTGTGCGGCCCGACTTTCAGCGCGCCCGCCTTGTCCAGCCACACCACGCTGCCGCCCCCGGCCCCCACCTCGGAGATGTCGATCACCGGCAGCTTCAGCGCGTAGCCGCCGCCCTTGGCAAGCCGGCTGGACAGGGATATGCCGCCGCCGACCTCGTATTCGTCGGTCCGCTGCACCCGCCCACCCTCGATCAACGACGCCTTGGCGGTCGTGCCGCCCATGTCGAAGGTGATGATGTTCTCCAGACCGGCCAGCGCGCCGAACCGCGCCGCCCCGATCACCCCCGCCGCCGGCCCGCACTCCACGATCTGCGCCGGCTTCTGCATGACGGTCCGCGCGTCCAGCACGCCGCCCGAGGACTGCATCATCAGCAGCCGCCCCGGCAGCCCGGCCGCCACCAGCCGTGCGATCAAGGCCGTCAGGTAGGTCTTCACCGGCGGCCCCACCAGCGCGTTGATCACCGTGGTGCTGGTGCGCTCGTATTCGCGGATCTCCGGCAGGATTTCCGCCGACAGCGTGACGAACGCGTCCGGGAAGGCGCCTCGCAGCGCCGCGCCGGCTTCCAGCTCATGCGCCGGATTGGCATAGGAATGCAGGAAGCACACGGCGATCGCTTCCACCGGATCCGCCCGCAGCGCCTCGATCACGGCAGCGAGCGATCCGGGATCGAGCGGCTGCAGCACGGCGCCGTCGGGCCCCATGCGCTCCTGCACCTCCAGCCGGCGCTTGCGGGGCACCAGCGGGGCGGGCTTGGCATACAGCGGCTCATACAGCCGCGGCACCCTGATGCGCCGCATCTCCAGCACATCGCGGAAACCCAGCGTGGTGACCAGCGCGGTGCGGGCGCCCTTGCCCTCCAGGATGGCGTTGGTGGCGACGGTGCAGCCGTGCAGCACCTCGGCCACGTCGCGCGGTCCCAGGCCGGCGCCGTGCAGCAGGGCGGCGATGCCGGTCACGACGGCCTCGCTGTAGTCGTGCGGCGTGGACGGCAGTTTGCGGGTGAGCAGGCGGCCGTCATCGAGGATGGCGGCGATGTCGGTGAACGTGCCGCCGATGTCGGCGGCGATGCGCAGGGTGCTGGGGCTCATGCGCGGAAGTATGCAGCGGGTCTTTGGCGCGGGGGAAGGGTTCAGGCCGCCTGCCGCAGCCGGGTCCGGGGCACGACGCGCTCGGCGAACAGCGTCAGGCTTTTCGCCGTGTGCTCCCAGCTCAACGGCCCCAGCCGGAACGCCAGGATGATGCCGCCGATGCCGGTGGCCTCGATCTCGGCGATCCGCTGCGCGACGGTGGCGGGCGACCCGCAGATCAGCGCGTGGCGCGGGTCGATCCGGGCCGGGGGTTTGGCGTGCGGGTCGCCCATCGTCACGCCCTGCTCGGCCTGGACGCGTTTGCGCATCGCCGAGCGGTGCTCCTGCATGGCGGCAAAGGCGGGCAGGCCGATCCGCTCCGCCTCGGCATCCGTCTCGGCGACGAACACGTTGCGCCACACCCAGCTTTGATCGAGCGCAGCGGCGATCCGGTCCTCCGCCGCCCCGCCGGCCCGCGCGGCGGCGCGCCAGGCGGCGATGCGGGACCGCGTGGTCTCCAGGCTCTGTACGTTCATCAGAAACGGCGCGGCCCGGCCGCCCAGCTCGACCAGCGTTGCCTCGCCCGAGGCGGCGTGGATGCAGAACGGGTGCGGCCGGGTGAACGGGCGCGGACGCAGCACGGGAACCTTCAGGTCCCAGAACCGCCCATGGTGCTCGAACCCGTGCTCGCTGGTCCAGGCCTGCATGACGATGCCCGTCGCTTCCTCGAACCGCGCCTGCGCCTCTGCGGCATCGATGCCGTAGCCCTGGTATTCGTAGATGTTGTGGGCGGTGCCCCGCCCCAACCCGACGATCAGCCGCCCTTTGCTCAGGTGGTCGATCAACGACAGCTGTTCCGCCAGCCGGATCGGGTGATGCAGCGACATCTGCGCCACCGCGAAGCCGATGCGGATGCGCTGCGTGGTGGCGGCCACGGCGGCGGCAAAGGCGATCGGGTCCACATAGGCGCAGTTGCCGTCGAAATGGTGCTCGCTGAGCCACAGCGTGTCGTAGCCCAGCTGCTCCGAAAGCCGGACCTCCGCCATCACCTCATCCAGCACGGCCCCGTCACGGGCCTGGTCGCGGCTCTCGGGAAAGAGGAAGTTGCTGAACCGCATGAACGGCCTCCGGCATAAGGCTGCACGCTAGAAGCCGGGGCGCCAGGCGTCAACAATTCCGCGTTGATCGTAGGACGATCTAGACGTCAATCGGGTGGGAGGGTCTGCAGGAACCGCATCTTGCTGTTCTGCAGATGAAGCTCCATCGCAGCGCCCGCGGCCTCCGGGTCGCGCCGCATCAGCGCATCGATGATCGCGTGATGTTCGGTGTTGCGCGACGGGATGCTGCCGGCGCGCCGGCGATACAGCGCGATCTCCATGCCCATGCTCGCCTCGATGGCCTGCAGCCGCTGGTTGCCGCTATAGGCGACGATCTTGTCGTGCAGCTCCTTGTTCAGCGCCTGCATCGTGGGGATGTCCCACGCCTCCGAAGCGGCCTCCTGCCGCCGCGCGATATCGGCAAGCTCGGCCTGCTGGTCCGGGGTGATGCGGACCGCCAGGGTCTGCGCCGCCAGCCGGGCGATGG
>JAYUCA010000411.1:0-10260 GCA_043740535.1 Rhodospirillales bacterium
GTCGGGTTGCTTGGCACCGAACCCGACCGGCAACCTGCGCTCTGCATGCTATGTGGCGGTTCAGGCTTGGGCATGGTCAGTGGCGCTCAGGTTGAGAGCGCAATTTCTCTGGTTGAAGGTTTAGTAAGAGAATGGCTTGCAGAATGCGCGCCTACAGTTTGGTCCGATGATATCGAGGTTTGAGGTGCGCGGAGTTTCGTATCGGGAACGCCTGCGCCGCCGGTGCAGGAACTCCACTCGAAGGCTGCGGCAAAAGGAGGAAGCTTTCGTCCAACACCTGCCGCGTCTTAACCGCTCGGAGAAAGACGTGCTGACAGGAGGAGTTGATATGATCAAGTTTGGAAAATCGCGTTAAGGCTCGCTGGGCTTACCGTTCGCCTTTGACGCAAACGCGATCCTCTCTGCCAGTTGCTCCGCTAACTCATTGGACAGTGGCCTGACGATTCCCGGAACCCAGAGAACAGGCTTGATCGGCTCGATTTCCGGAGACGGTTCACCCCGACCCTTCGCTGTCAGTCCATTGAGCCGACCGATGGCGGCTGAAATGCTTTGCTGATCACGGCTGGAAATATCCTGTCGGGGTATACCCGGCTCTCGATACTGACCGTGGCTGTACCACATCGAGCCTCTCAGATTATACCGCGTCCACTTCCACTGGCCCTTGAAAAATCTCATATGTACAACGCCCTTGCAGAGTGACAGAATATTCGAGCCGTCCCCATAGAACCCAACTAGATCGACAACACCGCGAACCACTCCGGCTAGCCTAGTGCGAGCCTCCCCGGAGACTGTCTCGGAACCATCCGCCATCTCTCTCCGAAGGATCCGGATTATGTCGAGTTGGTCATTCTCAAAAGCCTTGGCGGATGTTCGGACACGCTCTGTTTCCAGTGGCCTCAAATTTCTTTCGAGGTCTCGAATAATCTCCTTCCGTTCGCTGATCGCTTCCTCAAGCGCATCATCCCCATCAGCTTCACGGGTATAGAGCCTCTTTAGAGCCGTCTTGTTGCTCTGAATCTTTACGGTCAGGTCGGCAATCTCCATATCGATTGCCTTTGTGTCCGACAATTCGATAGCAAACGGTGCACGCAAATAATGCTCGATATGATCCAGCATGACATCCCGGAGGGTGTTGAACGGATAATGTCGCCCGTCGAGGCACGATTTGCTGAGATATCGGTTAATGCAGCGAATGTAATGCAGGTCCGGCTTCTTGGAGTTATTGGCCATCATCATCAGACCACCACACTCCACGCATCTGCAAAGACCGCTGAAAACATTGTAGCTGACCCGAGAACGAACCTTCATCGGGCTTGCCACCTTGCGTGCGAGGATTGCAGCCTGAGACCGCAGATATAGATCAGGCTCGATTGCACGCGGATAATATCCCTGAACCACCTCTCCCGTAAGAACTCGCTTCCCATCTTTCCGCATGCCAAGCTCAAGCTCCCCAATGACCGCGCGGGAGTGAATGATATTTCGGACGTTAGCGAGGGACCATTTGCCGCCATCTTTGCGCCTCCCCTCAGTCGGACTCGGAGACTTCTTCTCAACCATTTTGGCGAGGATTGCTGCCGCCCCGAATCCTTGCGCGGATAATTCGAAAATCCTCACAATGGTTTCAGCGTGTTTGTTGAGAACGAACTTCTTAGCCGTCTCATCATAGTCAACCCATGACGTACCGACCTTCTTCATGGGGTTCTCAGCGCTGGCGTTTTTCCGCTTGCGAGCATGATTGTCCAAACCCCGTCTTGATTTGGTTTCCGACTCATCGCCAGCACGAGCCATATACATCAGGGCATTAATCAGGCTGAGCAAGACTCCGTCATTCTTGGCATCGGAGTTGCTGTAAATCTTGTCGTCCATCGTCGTCACAATGCTGATGCCAGCGAGCATGAGGCCAGTTAACATGTTTAGGGCAGCGGTCACTTCATCACGAGTCAACCGGTCCAAGTTTTCCACGATGAGATAGCTGCCTCTTGGAATTTTGGGGACGGCTGGGGGGACCGCTTTGGTCAAATCCAGAAAGATTTTTAGATTGCCGATGGCTGCATTTTTGCCGTGCCGTGCCGATATCCCGAATTCTTTGTATTCTTCGATCAGTGTGAGATCGAGATCGGCATGGGCTGAAAGCCACTTGTCTCGCTCTTCAAGCTGACGATTGAGGCTCTCTCCGGTTGCCTGAGCTTTCGTGCTGAAGCGTATGTAGGAGTAGGCATTAGGCATCGGTTCTGGCCTTCCGGCATCTGTGGAGCCGGTCTGGCACATTATTCGTGTTGTCGAAAGTCGTTCACCAGCGTCAGCGTGCCGATCTCGCCGACGCCGATGTTGGCGCCCAGCCCCCCGGCGTGCCGTTGGCCGCAATCTCGGTGTCGTAGATGCCGACGCTGGCCGCCGCAGCCTTGTCCGCCACCACCCCGGCCTGGTTGTCGTGGATCGTGCTGTTGACGATCGTCAGGTTGCCGCCCTGCGCGTGGATGCCCGCCGCCACCCCGCCCGGCAGGCTGGCGCCGAAGATCTCGACGTTGCGGAACGTCACGTCCGTCGTCGTCACGAACTGCGCCAGGCCGTTCGACGGCGCCGTCGTCTGCACGAACTGCGCCAGGCCGCCGACGCCCTCGATGATCACCTTGCGGCCGATGGTCGCGGTGTCGTTGACATACACCCCGGCCACGACGTCGATCGTGTCGCCGTCCTTCGCCGCGGCCACCGCGGCGCCCAGCGTCGCGAAGGCCTTGCCCGCGCCGACGCTCAATATGGCTCCGCTGGCCACCACCGCCCCCGCTCGCCCGAAGCTCCGTGCCGGCGCCGGCCCGGCGATCAGCGCCGCCGTCGATACCGCCGGCCGCGCCTGCAGCACGGTGTTGGAAAACAGCGCCGCCGGGCCGATGGCCAGGCCTGAAAGCCCGAACACCGAGTTCCCCGCCACGCTGGCGATCACCCCGGTCTGGTTGGCCAGCAGCACCGCGCCGGCCCGGTCGCCCACCACCGTGTTCCCGCTGACGCTCAGCGACGACCCGGCCTGCAGCGTGCCGCCGCCGAACCGCACCGCCGCCGCCATGGTGGACAGCCCGCCCTTCTCGATCGTGTTGCCCGACAGGCTGACCACGCCGCCGTTGACCACGTCGATCGCATAGGCCGAGGCAGCCGCGTTGTCCTGGATCCGGCTGCCGGTGATGGTGGTCGATGCCGCCAGGCTGCGGACCTCGGCGCCACCCGCCGCATCGTGGATGTAGCTGTTCAGGATCGTCAGCGACCTGATCGAGCCCACCGAGAGGTTGTGCGAGAACCCGTCGCCGTTGCCGTTGCCCGAGAACTCCGAGCCCTGCAACAGCACCGTCCCGCCGGCGGCAGCCCCTGCCAGCAGCCCGTTCTGGTTGCCCACGAACAGGCTGTTGCTGACCGTCAGCGCGCCGCCCTGATACAGGATGCCGGCCCCGGTCCCGTCGATGGCCGTCATGCCGGAGAAGCTGAACCCGCTCACCGACGCATCCGTCGTGACGGTCAGCAGCGCCTTCGCGACCGTGGCCACGCCAGTCGACGCCATCGCAACCGTGCCGCCCACCGCGGCCAGCGTGATCTTCGTCCGGATGGTCGCGTAGTCGTTGATATAGCTGCCGGCCTGCACCTGGACCGTGTCGCCGTCCCTGGCCGCGGCGACCGCGGCCGCGATGGTGGTGAACTGCTTGCCCGCGCCAACCGTCAGTATCGCCATGTCGCCAGACCCCGCTTAGCCGGGCCAGCCCCGGCGGCAGGATCAAAATGACGACTGTTCTTTAATTTGAGACGAATGCCAAGTTAATGAGACATTATCCCACTCGGAGATACGCCCTCCACCCACCGAGATGGCTGATCTCCACCGCGCCCTCCATCCCCGCCGCCTCCGCGACGAAGCCCAGACACGCCCCGGTTTCCAGCCGCACCGTCGCGAACCCCAGCGGCGCCGGCACCTGGGCCAGCAGCGCCCCGATCGCGGCGGTCGGCAGCGCCCAGACCTCGCCTTCGATCGCGCCCCCGCCACCCCCCACCAGGCCCGGACGGGCGCCCAACGCGAACAGCCGGTACTCGGCCACCGTCCGATCCACCCGCAGGAACCGTCCCCCCAACCCGGTCACCTGGCCGTTCAGCGCCAGACCGGACATGTGCGCGCCCACGCAGAACAGCGCCGTCTCGCCAGGCTCCAGCGCATCGGGCGGCAAGGCAGCGGGCAACGGCATCGACGTCGCCCCCACCCGGTCCGTCGCCGCCCGGTGGATGCGGTCCGCCAGCGCCGCCAGCCGGCCTTCGGACCACGCCGGCCCCACCAGCGTCACCCCCACCGGCGCGCCATCCGGCGTGAACCCGGCCGGCGCCGCGATGGCCGCCAGGTCGCACAGGTTGACGAAGTTCGTGTAGGTGCCCAGCCGGCTGTTGGGGCCGATCGGGTCGGCTTGCAGCTCGGCCAGGCTCGGCCAGCACGGCGCCGTCGGCAGCAGCAGCACGTCGGCCGTGGCGAACAGCGTTTCCGCGCGCCGACGGACCTGCGCCAGCGTATGGAACGCGTCGAACGCATCGACGCTGCGCCGGCTCAGCCCGCCCTCGATGATGGCGCGGGTCACTGGGAACAACGCCTCCGGCCGATCCAGCATCCCGCGCAGCGCCGACGTGCGCTCGGCGACCCAGGGTCCGTCATACAGCAGCCGCGCCAGCGCCAGGAATTCGGCGATGTCCACGGGAACGGCCCCCAGCCCGGCCGCAACCGACTGCACGACATCCCGGATCGCCGGATCGCACGGGGAAAGATCGTCCGGCATCGCCACGCGCAACGCCGGGGCGGCGGCGCCCCGACGCAAATAGCCCGGCGGCGCGCGCCGGCTGTACGGGTCCGCCGCCACATAGCCCGCAATCACCCGTGCCACGCCCAGCGCCTCGTCGACCGTCCGCGCGAACACCGAGATCGTGTCGATCGACCGGCACGCCGGCGCCACGCCCATCGACGGCGCCGCCCCCACCGTCGGCTTCAGCCCCACGATGTTGCCGAACATCGCCGGCACCCGCCCCGACCCGGCCGTGTCCGTGCCCAGCGCCACCGGCACGATCCCGGCCGCCACCGCGACGCCCGAACCCGATGAAGACCCCCCCGGAACCCGCGTTGCGTCGAACGGCGCCCGCGGCACGCCGTACGGGCTGCGAACCCCCACCAGCCCCGTGGCGAACTGATCGAGGTTCGTCTTGCCCATGACGATGGCCCCCGCCGCCAGCAGCCGCGCCACCGCGACCGCATCCTCGGCCGGCATGTAGGCGAAGGCCGGGCAGGCCGCCGTCGTCGGCATCCCGGCCACGTCGATGTTGTCCTTCACCGCGACCGGCACGCCCCACAGCGGCCGGTCCAGCCGCCCCTCCGCCTCCAGCGCCGCCGCCCGCGCCAGCAGCGCCGCATCGGCAACGCGATGGATCCACAGCGCCGGGTCCGCATACGCAGCATCCGCCGCGATCGCGGCCCGGACCTGCTGCGTGGGCGTCATGCCAGGTCGAGCAGCGCCCGGGTCAACAGGCCGTTCTTGTGGCGCAGGCTGTCCAGCACGGTGAAATGGTTGGCCCCCGCCACCGGTATCAACGCCCCCGGCGCGTGCGCCGATGACCGCCGGTAATGCAGCGCCCGGCTGTCGCCCACCAGCGGCGGCAGCTCTGCCGAGCCATACGCCAACGACAGCGCCTTCGACCCCACCGGCAGCCGCAGCGGCGACAGCGCCTCCGCCTCCGCCTCGGTGATCCGCGCCTTCTCGTTCAGGTACGTGTCCCGGATCGGCCCCAGCTCGAACACGCCCGAGATCGACAGCCCCGCATGCACGGCCGGATGCCCCAGCACCATCGCGGTCAGATGCCCGCCCGCCGACCAGCCGGACACGATGATCGGGCCGCCCGCCTTCGCCCGCGTCCAGTCCAGCGCCTGCCCCATCTCCTCCACGATGGTGGTCATCGAGGCCTCCGGCGTCAGCGTGTAGGACGGCACTGCCAGCGCCCAGCCATGCGCCCGCACCCCGTCGCCCAGCACGGAGAACCCCTCGCGGCTGTTCCGCTGCCAATAGCCCCCGTGGATGAAGAACAGGCACGGCGAGGCGGCGCTGGCGCCAGGGAAGAAGTCGATCTTCCGCCGCTCGCCCGGGCCATACGGCTGGTCCAGCAGCGCCGCCGGGTCCTCGGACCGCCGGACCAGCGATTCCTCGCGCATCGCGGCGACGAACGCCACGCTGCCGGGCACCGCTTCTGTGTTGTTGTAGCGCGCGTCGCGCTCCGCCTGAGTCAAGATACCCCAGTCATGCATCAGTGTTGTCCCCCTGGAAGTTCGATGCCGGCCAGCGCCTGCCAGACCCGGATGACGAAGGCGTCGTCCTTGGCCCCCTCGCCCATCGCGGCGGCCGCCAGGAACAGTTGATGCGCGCTGGCCGCCATCGGCAAGGGAAACCCCAGCGTGCGCGCCTGGTCCAGCACGATGCCCAGGTCCTTGACGAAGATGTTGACCGCCGAATGCGGCGTATCGTCGCCGGCCAGCACGTGCGGCATGCGGTTCTGGAACATCCACGAATTGCCGGCCGAGGTCGTGATGACGTCATACACCGTCTGCGGGTCAGCCCCGGCCCGGATCGCCAGCGCCATCGCCTCGGCGGCCACGGCGATATGCACCCCGGCCAGAAGCTGGTTGATCATCTTGACGGTGCTGCCCGCGCCCGCCGCGTCGCCCAGCCGCCACACCTTGCCCGCGATCGCGTCCAGCACCGGCCCCGCCCGCTCGAACGCGGCCGCGCTGCCGCTGCCCATCACCGTCATGCTGGCCGCCCGCGCGCCGGTCGACCCGCCCGAGACCGGGGCATCGAGGAACAGCGCCCCCGCCGCCTCGACCCGGGCGGCCATGGCCCGCGCAACATCCGGCGCCACCGTCGTGCAGCACAGCACGACGCCCCCCGGCGCCACCCGCGGCATGGCGCCGCCCGGCCCGAACAGCACGGCATCGGCCTGCGCCGCGTTCACGACGAACACGATCAGCGCATCGAGCCCGTCCGGCAGTCCGGACGGCGCGTTCGTGCAAACCCCGCCCGCCGCCTGCAGCTCCTGCCAGGAACTCTCCCGCAGCTCGCACCCGAACACGTCGAGGCCCTTGTTCGCCAGGTTGAGCGCAGCGCCCATCCCCATCGACCCCAGCCCGATCACCCCCACCTTCACGCAACGCCCTCCGCTATCCAGCAGCACGATGCACGAGACGGGCCACGCGGGCTATGCGCGCCGCAACCTGCCCGTCACCCCGCCACCGCCATCCGCCGGTCCTCCAGCCCCCGCCCGATGAACGCCACCAGCACGCTCGCCACCAGGCACAGCGTCCCCGCCACCAGGAACGCCGTCATGTAGCTGCCGGTCCCGGTCCGCGCGACCCCCGCCAGCCATGCCGCGCTGGCGCCGCCCAACTGATGCGACGCGGCGATCCACGCGAACATCACTGGCGCGTTGTCCTCGCCGAAGCACCGCGCCGCCAGCCGCACCGTGGGCGGGATCGTGGCGATCCAGTCCAGCCCATAGAACACCGCGAACAACCCGAGCCCCGCATATCCCACGCCTGCGAACCCCGCGTCGAACAGGAACGGCAGCGCCAGCAGGCTCAGTCCCCGCATCCCGTAATACCAGGCCAGCAGCATCCGGTTGTCCCACCGGTCCGACAGCCAGCCGGACAGCGTCGTGCCCACCATGTCGAACAGCCCCATCGCCGCCAGCAGCCCGGCCGCCGTCACCTCCGGGATGCCGTTGTCCATGCAGGCCGCGATCAGGTGCGTGCCGATCAGCCCGTTCGTGCTGGCGCCGCACACGAAGAAGCTGCCAGCCAGCAGCCAGAAGTCCCGGCTGACCAAGCCCACGCCCAACGCGCCGAAGGCCCGCCGCACCGGGTTCATCGTCACGGCCGGGCGCGGGACCACCGCGGCGCCGCCATAGGGCGGGATGCCCAGGTCGCTCGGCCGGTCCCGCATGAACGCCATCACCGGCAGGATCAGCACCGCCGCGATCACGGATATCAGGACGCTGGCCGACCGCCACCCCACCGTTTCGGCCATGAACGCCAGCAGCGGCAGGAACACCAGCTGCCCCGTCGCCGTGGCCGCCGCCAGCACGCCCATCACCAGGCCGCGCTGCGTGCTGAACCACCGCGACGCCACCGTGCTGGCCAGCACCAGCGCCGTCACGCCGCTGCCGCTGCCGACCACCACGCCCCAAAGCAGCACCAGGTGCCAGGACTGCGTCATCAGCGGCGTCAGCGCCACCCCCGCCGATATCACCGCCAGCGCGCAGCCGATCGTGCGCCGCAGCCCGAACCGCTCCAGGATGGCCGCGGCGAACGGCCCCATCAGCCCGTACAGCAGGATGTTCACGCCGACGGCGAAGCCGATCGTGGCCCGCGACCAGCCGAACTCCGACTCCAGCGGCACCAGCAGCACGCCGGGCGTCGATCGCACCCCGGCCGCCACCAGCAGGATGACGAAGGTGCAGCCGGCGACGATCCAGGCGGGATGCAGGCGCTTCATGAACAGGCTCCCGGGAACATTCAGCCAGGCCGCTTCGACAGCCGGTCCATGAAGGCCAGCAGCAATCCCGACAGGATGAAGCTCATATGGATGCCCACGTTCCACCCGAGGTCCCGGTCGCTGGTCTCGTGCAGGTCCATGAACACCTCCAGCACCTGGATCGCCGAGATCACCACGATGCTCGCGATGACCTTCAGCTTCAGGTCGCCATAGCCGACATTCCCCATCCAGGTCAGCCGTTCGCCGTCGGCGCCGGGCGGCAGCCGGCTGACGAAGGTCTCGTAACTCGCCAGGATCACCATCAGCACCAGGTTCGCGACCAGCGACAGGTCCACCAGCGACAGCGTGCCGATGATGATCTGCGCCGTGGGCGTCTCGCCCGCCGCGAACGCCACCATGACAAGCCCGACGAACTTCCGCACGAACACCACCAGCAGCACGATCAGGCTCAGCGCGAGCCCCACCGACATCGGCGCCAGCAGCCAGCGGCTGGCGACCAGCCCCTGCTCGAACCCGGACTGCAGCCGGCTGCGGAAACCCGCCGGCGGCACCGCTACCGCACCCGGCGCCCGCCGCTGCGGCGGACCGGCCCGGCGATCGCCGGCATCGGCGGCCGGTAGAACGCCGTCTTCAGCCGCGCCGCCGCGTACTCCTCCGCCGCTGCCGCCTCTGGCGCCTGGTTGCCCAGCCCGAAGAAGTCATGCGTCGTGCCCGGGAACACCCGCGCCTCGACCGGCACGCCCGCCGCGGCCATCCTGGCCCCCAGCGCCTCCCCGCCCGAGCGCAGCGGGTCGATCTCCGCCAGGATCAGCGTGGTCGGCGGCAGCCGCCCGAGGTCCGGGCGGTTGACCAGGTCGATCCGCGGGTCATCGAGGTCATCCGGCGCATACCGGTCCTGCGCCCAATCGACGGTCGCCCGCGTCAGCGGCCGGCTGCGGCCGTTCTCGCTCATGCTGTCGGACCGCAGACCGGTGCCCGCCACCGGGGTGATCAGCAGCAGGTGGTCGGGCGCAGGCGTCGGCAGCCCGGATGCCGCGCGGTCGCGGGCCAGCAGCGCGGTGCTCAGGGCCAGGTTCGCCCCCGGCCCCTCGCCCGCCAGCGCCACCCGGGTCGGGTCCGCGCCCCACTCGCGCAGATGCGCCCGCGCCCACTGATACAGCGCGAAGGCGTCGTCGTGCACGGCGGGGAACCTGGCCTCGGGCGCCAGGCGCGTTCGCATGCTGATCACCACCCAGCCGGTCCGGGCCGAAAGCTGCCGCGCCGTCTCCTCATACTGGTCCAGCGTGCCCGTCACCCAGGTGCCGCCGGGGTAATACAGGATCACCGGCGTGTCCTTGGCCAGCCGCGGGCGATACATCCGCGCCGAAAGCGCCCCGTCGGCCCCGCTGGCTGCCAGGGACGTGACCTGCGGCACGTCGGTGAACGGCGCCGGCAGGCCCTTCACGTTCGGGATCGCCCGCGCCGCGTCCATCAGCGTCGGCATCTGCCGCGCGTCGTCCGCCGAAAGCCCCGACAGCTCTCGCGGATGCATCCGCAGCCGCTCCTCCAGCACCGAATACATCGCAGGGCTGGGCGTATAGGGCGTGCTGCCCTGCGGCAACGGGGAGCAGGCGGCCAGAAGGCAGAGCGGCAACAGGGGCGCGAGGCGATTCATGCGGACGTCCCGAAATTCAAGGTCCCCCACCCTGCCCGCCCAGGCCCCGCAGAACAAGCC
>JAYUCA010000412.1:0-1939 GCA_043740535.1 Rhodospirillales bacterium
CTGGCCCTGACGGCCCTCGAAGTTGCGGTTCGACGTGCTGGCACAACGCTGGCCCGGCGTCAGCTTGTCGGGATTCATGCCGAGGCACATGGAGCAGCAGGGATCGCGCCACTCGAAGCCGGCTTCCAGAAGTATCCGGTCAAGCCCTTCTTCTTCCGCCTGACGCTTGACCAGACCGGAGCCGGGCACCACCAGCGCCTGCACGCCGGAGGCGACCTTGCGCCCCTTGGCGACAGCCGCCGCCGCTCGGATATCCTCGATCCGGCCGTTGGTGCAGGAACCGATGAACACCACGTCGATCGGCAGGTCGGTCATGTGCTGGCCTGGAATCAACGCCATGTACTCGATCATACGCTGTAGCTGCGCGCGCTTGCCGGCGTCGGGTTCGTCCATCGGGTTCGGCACGATGCCGGTGACCGGCACGACCGCGCCGGGGGTGGTGCCCCAGGTAACCATGGGTGCGATGTCCGACGCGCTCAGGCGCACAATGGTGTCGAAGTGCGCGCCGGGGTCGGTCGGCAGGGTCTTCCAGTAGGCGACGGCTTGCTCGAACGCCTCCCCCTTCGGGGCGAATTCGCGGCCGCGCAGGTAGTCGAACGTCGTCTGGTCGGGGGCGATCAGGCCGGCCTTGGCGCCCGCCTCGATC
The DNA here is from genome assembly GCA_043740535.1 of Rhodospirillales bacterium. GTDB lineage: Bacteria > Pseudomonadota > Alphaproteobacteria > Acetobacterales > Acetobacteraceae > JBBROS01. The sequence continues at coordinate 647 of JAYUCA010000412.1, forward strand.
GACATATTGCTGACCGTGCAGCGTCCCGCGATATCCAGCGCGCGGATGGTGTCGCCGGTGTATTCGATGACATGCCCGTTGCCGCCGGCGGTGGTGATCTTGCCGATAATCGCCAGCACGATGTCCTTGGCCGAACAGCCAAAACCGAGCGTGCCGGAGACGTCGATCTGCATGTTCTTGGCGGGGTTTTGCAGCAGCGTTTGGGTGGCCATGACATGCTCCACCTCCGACGTGCCGATGCCGAACGCCAATGCGCCCAGCGCGCCGTGGGTCGATGTGTGGCTATCGCCGCACACGATGGTGGTGCCGGGCAGCGACAGGCCCAGCTCCGGCCCGATGATGTGGACGATGCCCTGGCGAACGTCGAGAATGGGGATGTAGGGAACCCCGAACTCGGCGACGTTCTGCTCCAGGGTCTGCACCTGGATGCGGCTGTCCTCTTCCTTGATATCGGATGGAATGCGGGAGCCCACGGTCGGGATGTTGTGGTCGGCAACCGCGATCGTCATGTCCGGGCGGCGCAGTTTGCGGCCGGCGGTACGCAGCCCCTCGAACGCCTGCGGGCTGGTGACCTCATGCACGAGGTGCCGGTCGATATAGAGAATACAGGTGCCGTCAGGGAGTCTCTCGACGACGTGGCTGGCCCATATCTTGTCGAATAGGGTGCGTGGCCCGATGGCTGACATGTCTGCTCCCGATGGTCGTGCGTTTCAGGGAATTGATGTGAACGAACATAACAGCTTGTGCAACCCGTTCGCCACTCAGGCCGAACGTCCCAGCCATGCAAGCGCGCCGTTGGCGGCGGCTACGCCCGTGCTGAAGCAGGCTTGCAACAGATACCCGCCCGTCGGAGCCTCCCAGTCCAGCATCTCCCCCGCAGCGAACACGCCCGGCCGGTCATGCATCATAAGACGGTCGTCCAGGGCGTCGGTCCGGATACCGCCGGCGGAGGAAATCGCCCGTGCAATCGGGGCCGGCGCGATCAGGCGGACCGGCAGGGCCTTGATCAGCGCGGGCAGATCGCCTGGATCGGAGCCATTGTGCAGCGCCTCTTGCATCAATCCGATGGCTTCCGGACTCAGGCCCGCCTGCTTGCGCAGCGTATTAGCCAGCGACTGGCTGCGGCGGGGTCCGCCCAGCCGATCCCGCAGCGCCGCCAAACTCACGTCGGGGCGCAAATCGAGGTAGATCGTTGCGGAACCCTCGGTCTGAATCGCGTCGCGCAGGCGACCGGACAGCGCATAGATGATGCCGCCTTCAATGCCGGTTTCGGTGAGAACCGCCTCCCCCCGC
>JAYUCA010000413.1:0-1706 GCA_043740535.1 Rhodospirillales bacterium
GACCCGGAGGCGTTGCGCCACCAGGCCGGCGCCCCGCTGCTGATCGCCACGCCCGGCATTCGCCTGCCCGGGGCTGCCGCCGACGACCAGAAGCGCGTGGCCACGCCCGATGCCGCCATTGCCGCCGGGGCCGACTACCTGGTCGTCGGACGGCCCATCACGCGGGCGCCGGACCCTGCCGCCGCAGCACGCCAAGTGCTGGCGCTGATGGAGCAGGGAAACCAGGTCAGGCCGGCGGCCCGAAAATGACCTCGTGCCGCGCATAGCCGATCCACACCCGGCGCCGCAGCAGCGCATCCATCCCCAGCAGCATGTCGCCGCGTTCCAGCTGCAGCGGCGCGATGCTGACCCCCACCTCTGCCGCCTGCTCATCGCCAAGCCCCAGGTGCACCCGCGCATGGGCCACCGGCAGCCGCCGCCCGTCGATGCCGGGCGCGGTGTTGGCCGACACGGGGGCCGTCAGCCCCAGCCGCCGCGCCGTCTCGTCGGACAGGATCGTCGACCGGCTGCCGGTGTCCAGCAGCGCCAGCAGCGGCTGCCTGTTCACACGCACCGCCAGATAAGGCTCCCCTTGCGGCGACACGTCGATCGTCGATCGCGTACCCGTGAGGGGGGCCGCGCAGTCCTCGGGCGACCACAGCCGCGCCCACCCGGCCGGAGCATCCAGCTCCAGGTCGAACAGCGCCAGCAGCGACGCCCCCAGCAGCCCGGCCAAGGGCGGCGTCATCGGCAGCACCACCGGCAGCGCCGCCACGGGCGCCAGCTGTTCCGGCATCGGCGCGGCGCCCAGCCGCAGCCCCGGCAGCCGCACCACCCGAACCTCCTGGCTGCCGCCGGTGCCGAATATCCGCGTCATGCCGGCCAGCGGCAGGTTCAACGCCTCGACGGCGCCGGGCGTGACCAGCATTCCCTGCGCCCCGGTGTCCAGCAGCAGGCTGACCGCCTGGCCTGCGATGCTGGCCGGGACGATCGGATACGACTCGATCAGCCGCAACGGCAACTCGGCGACCAGCGTGCGGGCGCACGCGCTGGCGCAAGACGACAGGAACGGCAGGGCGAGCAAGGCGCGGCGGGTCGGCGCCGTCTCCCTCTCCCCTCGGGAGAGGGGGGTCTTCACAGCATCCGGCTCAAGATGATCTTCTGCACGTCCGACGTGCCTTCGTAGATCTGGCAGACCCGCACGTCCCGATAGATCCGCTCCACCGGGTAATCGGCCAGATAGCCATAACCCCCCAGCGTCTGGATCGCCGCCGAGCAGATGCGTTCCGCTGCCTCGCTGGCGAACAGCTTGGCCATGGCCGCCGCCTCCAGCGCCGGTTCGCCGGCGTCCTTCAGCCGGGCCGCGCGCAGCGTCAGCTCCCGCGCCGCCGCCAGTTGCGTCTTGGCGTCCACCAGACGGAACGCGACCGCCTGGTGCTGGATGATCGGCTTGCCGAACTGCTTACGCTCCTTCGCATAGGCGATCGCATAGTCCAGCGCCGCGCGCGCCATCCCCACGCTTTGCGCCGCGATCCCGATGCGCCCGCTTTCCAGCGTGCTGAGCGCGATCTTCAGCCCTTCGCCCTCGGCCCCGATCCGCTGGTCGTCCGTCACCTGCATCTCGTCGAAGTTCAGCGCGCAGCTGTCGGACGCCTTCTGCCCCAGCTTGTGCTCCACCTTCGAGATCGCGAAGCCTGGCGTGTCGTTGGCGACGACGAAGGCGGAAA
>JAYUCA010000414.1:0-1716 GCA_043740535.1 Rhodospirillales bacterium
CGGTCCGCATCGTCACTGCGAGCTCTTGCGAAGCAGTCCAGGGCGGCCAGGCCTGATCTATCGGTGCTGGATCGCTTCGCAAGGACTCGCGATGACGAACCATGACTTAATGTCGTTGGTATGAGACGTTTCTTGTCCGGGGCAGGCGCGTGATCACGTGCCATGCGGCGCCTCGGCGCTGCCGGGCCGCCAAGGCGGGCGGTTTCGTTCCGAATGAACCATTGCCGCGATCTTAGAAATTGAACATTGCATGTTCTCGAAATCGTGATAGTCACGCTGCGAATGTATTAAGGCGGGGTCCGGCGGCGCGCCCGGCGAACATCGCTTGCGCCGGTCCATGCATAAGGAAGCGTCGATGACTCAGCGGCAGCCCATGGTTCTGCGTGGATGGCCCAACGAAGGCAAGGGGCGGCCCGACCCTTCGCGGGACCGGTTCCGGCACAACCTGGCCCGGATCATGTCCGAGCGTGGCATCACCCAGGCAAGCCTGGCGCGCACGATGGACGTGTCTCGCGTCGCGGTGCATGCGTGGATCTGGGGCACCTGCTTCCCCGAGACGTCGCGGCTGATCAAGCTGGCGCAGGCGCTGAACGTGCCAGTGGGAGCGCTGCTGGAAAACGAAGTCTCGGCAGCGTCCGAGATCGAAGGCTCGAACGAGGAGGCGCTGCTGCTGAGCGCCTTTCGCAAGCTGCCGAACACCGCCCGGCTGACCCTGCTGGCCGACGCCTACGAGCTGTCGGCCCAGGCAGCCGCCCAGGCGGCACGGGCCGAGGCAACCGAGAAGGCCGCGCGGACCGCGTAGCATCCCGGTTTGCTTTCCCCTTCGTTGTAAGAAACGTCCTCACCTGACGGCGTCATCCCCGGCTCTGCCTGACCCGGGGATCCGGTGGGCCAGACGCCCGGCGACGTCCGACCCGGTCCCCCGCCCACCGCGAGACCGCGCTGTTTGCCGGAACACCCGCGTTCGTGGCACATGCGGGACATGATCTCTCGCCGGACCGCCATCGTCGCTGCCGCCGCAACCCTGTCGGGCGTCGTCCCTGCCTTGGCGCAGGAGCCATTTGCAACGTTCGTTGCCGGGGTGAAGGCCGAGGCGCGGCGGAACGGCATCAGCGAGGCGACCCTGACCGCCGCATTCGCCGGGGTGCAGCCCAACCAGAAGGTGATCGAGCTGGACCGCCGCCAGGTGGAGTTCACGCTCACCTGGCAGGAGTATCGTGCCCGGGTGCTGCCGCCCGCGCGGCTGCAGGCGGCTCGCGAGAACTACGCCCGCGAGAAGGCGCTGCTGGCCCGGGTCGAGGCGCAGTTCGGCGTCGATCCGCTGATCGTCATCGGCATCTGGGGCATCGAGTCCGGCTTCGGCGCCAACAAGGGCAACTACCACCTGATCGAGGCGCTCGGCACGCTGGCCTGGGAAGGGCGGCGCGCCGCCTACTTCCGCAAGGAGCTGATGAACGCGCTTCGCATCCAGGAGGCCGGCGACGTGACGCCGGCGAAGCTGACGGGCAGCTATGCCGGCGCGATGGGGCAGCCGCAGTTCATGCCAAGCTCCTACCTGTCGACCGCGGTGGATTTCGACGGCGACGGGCGCCGCGACATCTGGGACAGCAAGGCCGACGCCCCGACCTGCTCGCGCGCCTGCGAGGCGGCGAACGCGACGCCGCCGACGAACTGATGCGCCGCTGCCGCGACCGGCTCGAGGCGATGGCCCGCGCC
>JAYUCA010000415.1:0-2335 GCA_043740535.1 Rhodospirillales bacterium
ACCGGCGGCGAGGACGGCATCCAGCAGGTGCCGCGCGGCATGCTGTTCGGCCTGATCTCCCTGAAGCCGGACCTGGCGATGTACTGCGTCGTCGCCGTCATATTCCTGGCCTTCTTCCTGCTGATCCACCGCACCGTCCACTCGCCCTTCGGCCAGGTGCTGAAGGCCATCCGCGAGAACGAGCCGCGGGCGACCTCGCTGGGCTACCGCACCGACGACTACAAGCTGATCGCCTTCGTGCTGTCCTGCTTCATCGCCGGCATCGCGGGCGGCACGAAATCACTCGTGTTCGGCATCGCGACCCTGACCGACGTGCACTACAGCATGTCGGGCGAGGTCGTGCTGATGACGCTGCTGGGCGGCCTGGGCACCATCTTCGGCCCGGTGCTGGGCGCAACCATCATCCAGGTGATCGAGTTCTATCTGTCCCAGGCCGGGGCATGGGTGTCGGTGCTGCAGGGCGTGATCTTCGTCGTCTGCGTGCTGGCCTTCCGCCGCGGCGTGGTGGGCGAGATCGCCGCCAAGCTGAAGATCGGCCTGTAGCGCGGCCCGCCCGCCCGACTCGTCTTTTTGGGGTGGAATGCGCGTTGCATTCCACCAACCGTGTCCCCGCGATCACCCTCCAGACCACGCTTCGTAGGGTGGAATGCCCTTGCATTCCACCATCCCCGGGGCGCGCGGAATGCACGGTACCCGAACGTCCAACGTTGGGGTGCACTGCCTGCTGGCAGCCCACCCCCTTCCCAGGTCGTGATGGTGCAATGCGAAGCCCCAGCGCACCCTGCGAACAGCCATCTGCAATCGACCCAGGAGACACGCTTGATCCGCGCCGGACCCGCACGCGGCTTCCACCCGGAAGCGCTGTTCCACCCCGCCTCCGTCATCCTGGTCGGCGGCGGCACGGCCCTGGGGCACACCATCGCCGCCAACCTGGCCGGCTTCAAGGGCCGCGTCACGGTCGCCGAACCCGACTCCATCCCGCCCGAGCCGCATGACCTCGCCGTGCTGGCCTGCGCGCCCGATCAGGTGGCGGCAGCCCTGCTCGCGGTCGGCCACGCCGGGACCTTCGCCGCCGTCTGCATCAGCCCGGCCCCGAACCTCGCCGCCGCCGCCGAGGCGGCCCGCGTCCGGGTGCTCGGCCCGGCCTCGTTCGGCATCGTCATCCCGGCGCTGGGCCTGAACGCCTCCACCTCGCACATCGCGCCGGGCCTGGGGAAGGTCGCCCTGGTGTCGCAATCGGCCGCGCTGTGCCGGGCGGTGCTGGACTGGGCCGGCCCGAACGGCGTCGGCTTCAGCTATGTCGTGGGCACCGGCGGCAATGCGCAGACCGGGTTCAGCCTCGTGCTGGACTGGCTGTCGCGTGACCCCGGCACCGGCGCCATCCTGCTGGACATCCGCGAGATCACCGACCGCCGGTCGTTCCTGGCCGCCGCCCGCGCCGCCGCGCGCCTCCGCCCTGTCGTCGCCATCCGCGCCGGCGGCCGCCTGGCGGACCCTTCGGGCCGCGCAGACGCCGTGTTCGACGCAGCGCTGCACCGGGTCGGCGTGCTGCGCGTCACCGACCTTGCGGACTTCCTCGGCGCCGCCGAAACCCTCACCCGCGCCCGCCCGCCCCGCAACGAGAACCTCGCCATCGCCAGCAACGCCGTCGGCCCCGCGCACATGGCCGCCGACGCCGCGGTCGCGCTGGGCCTGCCGCTGCTGGAACTGGACGCCACCGCACAGATCGTCCTGCGCCTGCGCCTGCCCGCGGGCCCCACCGACCCCGGCATCGTCTGGACTGGCCCCGACGACCCCGTCCGGGTGGCCGAGGCCGCCGCCATGCTGGCCGGGGCGCCGGAAACCGGCGGCATCGTCGCCATCCTGTCGCCCACCGGCCCCGCCGACGCCGCCGCCGTCGCCACGCTGGCCGCCTGCCAGTCCACCCTGCGCGTGCCGCTGCTGGCCTGCATCCTGGGCGAAACCACCGGCGCCCCGCACCGCCGCATCCTGGCCGACGCCGGCATCCCCGTCTTCGCCACCCCCGAGGCCGCCGTGCGCGCCTTCTGCCAACTGGTCGAGCAGCGCCGGGCCCGCGCGGCCGCCGCCGAACTGCCGTCCCGCCGGATACTGAGCCTGGCGCCTGACCACGCCGCCGTCGCCGCGATCCTGGCCAAGGTACGCGCGGCCGGCCGTGACGGCCTGTTCCAGGACGAGGCGCTGGCGGTGCTAAAGGCCTACGGGCTGCAGATCGTGCCGGGCCGCTTCGCGCGGACAGCCGCCGAGGTCGGCCACGCCGCGGCCATGCTCGGCTTCCCCGTGGTGCTGAAGCGGCGGCGCCATGTCCCGTCCGCGA
>JAYUCA010000416.1:0-13883 GCA_043740535.1 Rhodospirillales bacterium
CGATCCTGATCTGGCGCCCCGGGCTCGATCGCGTCGTGGCGCCGGCGGCGGGCGCGTTGCTGACCAACCTGTCGTTGCTGTTCGTCCCGGCGGCGGTGGGGGTGGTGCAGGTGCTGCCGCTGCTGGCCAGCGAAGGGGTGGCGATCGCCGCGGCGCTGCTGGTGTCCACGACGGCGTCGCTGATCGTCACGGCGCTGACCTTCCGCGCCGTCGTGCGGTGGCGGGGCGCATAGGCGATGGACGGCGTCGTGACGCTGTGGGTGTATCTCAGCACCTCGCCGCTGCTGTGGCTGACGGCGACGCTGGCGGCGTATCTTGCGGCGGACCGGCTGCAACGGGCGCTGGGGCGGCACCCGCTGGCCAACCCGGTGCTGATCGCCGTTGCGGCGCTGGTGGTGGTGTTGCAGGTCAGCGGCACGCCTTACCGGACCTATTTCGACGGCGCGCAGTTCGTCCACTTCATGCTGGGCCCGGCCACCGTCGCGCTGGCCGTGCCGCTGGCGGCCAAGGCGCTGGAGGTCCGCCGGCTGCTGCTGCCGATGGCGGCGGCGGTGATTGCCGGGTCATTGACCGCCATGGCGGCGGCGGCCGGCGTGGGCTGGGCGCTGGGGGCCAGCCCCACCACGCTGCGCTCGTTGTTGCCGAAATCGGTCACGACGCCGATCGCGATGGCGATTTCCGAGCAGATCGGCGGGTCGCCGGGCCTGACGGCGGTGCTGGTGATCCTGACCGGGATCATCGGCGCGGTGCTGGTGACGCCGCTGATGAACGCGCTGGGGCTGCGGGACTATGCTGCCCGCGGCTATGCGGCGGGCGTCGCGAGCCACGGCATCGGCACGGCGCGGGCGTTCCAGGTCAGCGAGCTGGCGGGCACGTTCGCCGGCATCGGGCTGGCGTTGAACGGCCTGGTCACGTCGATGCTGGCGCCGCTGGTGGTGCATTTATGGGCGCGGCTGGGGTAAGACCGGGGGCATGTCCCCACCCCGACTTTATCTGGCCGGTCCCGACATCTTCCGGCCCGATGCGCGGGAGATCGCGGCGCGGCAGAAGGCGCTGTGCGAGCGGCATGGCTTCGTCGGGCTGCATCCGCTGGACACCGACCAGCCGCCGTTGCCCAGCCCGCCGGCTACGGCGATGGCGATCTACCGCAGCAACACGGCGCTGATGACGCAGGCCGACGGCGTGATCGCCAACCTCACGCCGTTCCGTGGCCCCAGCGCGGATGCCGGGACGGTGTTCGAGCTTGGTTGGATGGTGGCGCGCGGCAAGCCGGCGTTCGGCTATTCGGTGGCGGGCGCGCTGTTCCGGGCGCGCAGCGTGGCGTCGCAGACCGGGGCGCGGTTCGACGCAGGCAGCGGGCGGTGGTTCGACCGCGCGGGGCTGGAGATCGAGGATTTCGGGCTGCACGACAATCTGATGATCGACTGCGCGCTGCGCGACGGCGGGTTTCCGATGGTGATCGGCGCGGAGCCGCTGCCAGCGTTCGAGGCGTGCCTGGAGGCGGCACGCACGTGGTTTGCCGGGTAGGGCGGAAAACTAGGCGACGGTGTCATCAAGACGCGGCGGTTCACCACCTTCACGGCGCATCAGCCGATCGAACGCTGTGAAGTCCGCCGCCGCGCGGCGTTCCGTAAAATAGATTACAGTGTTCATGACGGCGAGTTTTTCCGCGACCGCCGTGGCGACAAACTGATTGACGCTGATGCCGTCGGCCTTCGCTTGCCGCTCGACCTCTGCCTTGACCGAATGCGGCAGCCGCAGCGGATAGGTGCTCTGTGGGCTTCTCATGGTCCGATCCTCCGGATGGCTTCGATGGGTGTCAGCACTTCAACCCCAAACCGGAGCGGCGTCGCACCAAAGTCGCGTCGGTTGAACGTGACGATCGCGGTTGCCCTGCCATTGGCGGCAGCCTCCAATACAAGTTCATCGCCGGCGTTGCGGAGTTGCGGTCGCCACATGAAGTGGCTTTCGACGGGCTCGGTCATTGCCACTACGGCCGTGACAAAGATTTCAGCCTCTGCGGCGCTGAGGCCGGCCGCTGCGACGTGCTCCGGGCGCCTACAGGTCGCTTCGTATTCCAATGCCAGCGCCACATTGGCAAGCATCGTTATCGCCCCCCGCCTGGCAGCCATGAGCAGCAACGCCGATGCTCCGGTTGGACTGCGCATTGCCGCGACGACGACGTTCGTATCCAACACGAGTCTCACGTCATTTAAAATGTCACATTGCAGGAGATATTACAATTCTTACCGCCGCCGTTGCGCCAGTTTTTCCAACCGGCACTTGAAGAGGCGGAAGATGCTTTGCTTGTTCCCCCTACGCCGCCACCGTCTGCAACTGGCCGCCGCCCAGGTGCCGGGCCAGCTTCTCGCAATACCAATCGACGAACTTGATCACGCCGGCCTCCAGGTCCGGCGAATACGGACCCGGCTGATACGCCACCGAGTTCACCCCCGCCTGGTTGCGGTTCACCAGCGTGCCGTCCTGCTCGTTCGTGATCGTCCAGACTTCGCGCAGGCGCGGGATGTCGTAGTCCACGCCTTCCACGGCGTCGGCGTTCACCAGCCATTTGGTGCACACCTCGGTGGTCGTCGGCGTCAGCGGTAGCATGCGGACCATCACGGCGTAGTCGCTCAGGGCGTGGTTGAAGATGCTGGGGTAGTGGACCCAGCGCAGCGAACCCACGTCGCGGTGCGGCACGTCGCCGAGCAGCTTCGCCACCGCAGGCTTGCCGTCCATCGTGGTCGATACCGCGCCGTTGGTGAAGGGCAGGCGGGTCGCGCGGTGGTCCGGGCCTTCGGCGATGTGGCAGGGCACGCCGTCGGCCTCCATCCGGGTCCAGAACGCCTTGATGAGCGCATTGTCCTTCGGATTCTTGAAGTCGTAGATATCGAGGAAGGTCCGCATCAGCTCCCGGTGTTCGGCGGCGCAGTGGTAGCACTCGCGGCTGTTCTCCATCATCAGCTTCCAGTTGCCGTCGACGACGATCCGCTCCTCGTAGGCGACCTTCGCGCGGCCCAGCGCGTGCGGCGCCAGCAGCCCTTCCATTGCGTCGGCGTAGGCGGAGAAATTCGGCGGGTTCTCGGCAAGGCTCACATACACGGCGCCGCCCATCACACGGACATGCAGCGGCTTCAGGCCGTGCAGCGACTTGTCGAAGTTGTCCGGCATGTAGGCGGCCCAGGCGAGGCTGCCATCCAGCCGGTAGGTCCAGCGGTGATAGGGGCACACAAGGCCCTTCGTCGTGCCGCACGCTTCGTCGAGGATCTTCGAGCCGCGGTGCCGGCACGTATTGTGGAAGCCGCGCACCTCGCCGTGCGTGTCCCGCAGCACCAGGATGGGCGACTGGCCGATGTTCAGCGTGACGTATTGGCCGGGCTGCGCCACCTCGGATTCGGCGGCCACGCACAGCCATTCGCGATGCCAGACCGCCGCCATGTCGAGCTCGAACAGCGCCGGGTCGGTGTAGAAATAGCGCGGCAGGCTGTGCTCGCGCGGCCGGGTGCGGAGCATCTGCAGGATATCGGCCTGGGTCGTCATGGCAGGTCCTTCGAATGAGCGGGTGGACAGACGGGCGTGGGGAAGACGGGCGGTATCCTGGCCAGTTCGGCCGCGGGAATATGACACGAAATGCGATGGCCGTCGGGGGAAACCTGCTCCGGCGGCGGATCGCTGTCGCAGACTGCGCCCAGCCGCCTTGGGCAGCGGGTGTGGAACGGGCAGCCCGCGGGCGGATGCAAGGCGCTCGGCAGGTCGCCCTGCAGCACCACGCGCCGCCCGGCCGCGCGGGCTGCGGGCGCCGCGGAGAGCAGCGCCTCGGTGTAAGGGTGATAGGGCGGCGCGAACACGTGGTCAGCCGCGCCCGCCTCCACCACGCGGCCCAGATACATCACGACGACGTCGTCCGCGACGGCGCGCACGAAGCCCAGGTCGTGGCTGATCACCACCAGCGCGGTGCCGTGCCGTGTCTGCATGTCCAGCAGCAGGCGCGTGACCGCCGCCTGCACCGACACGTCCAGCGCCGACACCGGCTCATCCGCCACCACCAGCGCCGGCTGCCCGGCGAAGGCGCGGGCGATGCCGACGCGCTGCTTCTGGCCGCCTGAAAGCTGCCGCGGCAGGCGCGTCGCGAGCGACGCCGGCAACCGCGTCGCTGCCAGCAGGGCGGCGACACGCTCCGCGCCGCCGCCGCCGCTGCGGTCCAGGAGCTTCACCGCACGCGCCACCTGGCGGCCGACGCTGTAGCTGGGGTTCAGGGTCTCGTCCGGGTTCTGGAACACCATCTGCAGGGCGCGCAGCAGTGCGGGCGGACGCTTGCTGACCGGCAGGCGGGCCACGTCCGTGCCGTCGAAGCGGATCGTGCCGGCGCTGGCGTCCTCCAGCCCCATCAGCGTGCGGGCGAAGGTGCTCTTGCCGCAGCCGCTCTCGCCCACGATGGCCAGAGTCCGGCCGCGCGCCACGCCGAAGCGCAGGCCGATATTGGCGCGGATCGAAAGGCCGCGCGCGAGACGATAGGTCTTGTCCAGGCCGTCCACCGCGAGCAAGGGTTTCGCCGGGACGGTGGGCGCCGGGACCGCCGGGGCCTGTGCCTCGCTGGCCGGCAGTTCCGCCCAGCGGATGCACCGCACGGCGCCATCGCCGTCGTGTGGCAAGGGGGGCAGCAATGGGATCGGGGCGGCGCAGGCCGGGGCGGCGTGGGGGCAGCGCGGCATGAAGGCGCAGCCCTCCCCGGGGGTCCCCGTCTGGCCCGGCATCGGCGCCAAGGGTTGCTGCGCGCGCGGCAGGTCCGGGCGCGGGATGCAGCCGATCAGGCCGCGCGTGTAGGGGTGCCGGGGCGCGTCGAACACGGTGGCGACCGGCCCCGTTTCCACCACCTGGCCCGCATACATCACCGCGACGCGCTGGCAGAGCTGCGCCACCAGGCCGAGGTTGTGGGTGATGAACAGCAGCGCCGTGCCGTGCGCCGAGCACAGCGTCCGCAGCAGATCGACGATCCCAGCCTCGACGGTCACGTCCAGCGCCGTCGTCGGTTCGTCCAGCAGCAGCAGGCGGGGCTGCGGCAGCAGGGCCATCGCGATCACGACGCGCTGCTGCTGGCCGCCCGAGAGGCGGTGCGGATACGCGTCCATGATGCGGACCGGATCGGGCAGACCGACCTCCGCCAGCATCGCCAGCGCCGCCGCGCGGGCGGCCGCCCGCCCGACCGGGCGATGGCACAGCAGGGTCTCGACCAGTTGCGCGCCGATCCGGAGGGAGGGGTTGAGCGCTGCCATCGCGTCCTGGCTGACCAGGCCGATGCCGCCGCCACGGACCTGGCGCAGCGCCTCGCCGGAGAGCGTGGCGATGTCCGTGCCGTCGAACATGATCCGCCCTCCGGTCACCCGGCCCCGGCCGGGCACCGAGCCCAGCACCGCGCCGGCCAGGGTGCTCTTGCCGCAGCCGCTCTCGCCTACGAGGCCCAGGGCCTCGCCGGGCATGATGGTAAGGGTGACGTCGCGGACTGCCGCCACGTCGCCGGCCCGGCCGGGATAGGTGACCGAGAGGCCCTCGATGGAAAGAAGGGGGGTCACCGCCCTCCCCTCCCAGAACGCTGCATCGCCCCGGTCATACCAACGGCACTCAATACTGACCCGTCATCGCGAGCCCTTGCGAAGCGATCCAGGACCGATAGATCAGGTCTGACCGCCCTGGACTGCTTTGCAAGAGCTCGCAGTGACGATGCGGACCGGTCAATGCTTCGTGCCGCTGGTATCATTCGTCCAACAACCGCTCGCGCAGGCCGTCGGCCAGCAGGTTGAAGCCCAGCACCAGGGACGAGACCGCCAGGCAGGGGGCGACGACCATGTGGGGGAAGACCAGCGCGTACTGGCGGGCCTCGTTGATCATGCCGCCCCAGTCGGGGTCGGGCGGGGGCAGGCCGAGGCCCAGGAAGCCCAGCGTGCCGATGATGATGGTCACGTAGCCCAGGCGCAGGCAGAAATCGACGATCAGCGGGCCGGCGACGTTCGGCAGGATCTCGATCAGCATGATCCGCCAGGCCGGCTCGCCGCGGAGCTGGGCGGCCGCCACATAGGCGCGGCCGCGGTGCTGCTGCACCAGGCCGCGGGTCAGGCGCATCACCAGCGGGCTGGATGCCAGCGTGACGGCCAGCACGATGTTGATGCCCGAAGCGCCGAAGCGCGAGATGACGACGATGTACAAGACCAGCGCCGGGAAGGCCAACACCAGGTCGCCGAAGCGCGACAGCAGCTCATCGAGCCAGCCGCGGCGATAGCCTGCCGCCAGGCCGCCCGTGATGCCCACCGCGAAGGCCAGCGCCGTCGCCGCCGGCACATACAGCAGCACCGTCCGGGCGCCCCAGACGATGCGCGACAGGATGTCCCGCCCCAGATGGTCGGTGCCCAGCCAGAAGGCGCCGCCCGGGACCGCCATCGGCTGGATGTTGCGGTTGGGTGGGAACGGCGCGAGCCATGGGGCCAACGCCGCCACCAGCACCCAGAACACGACGATCGCCAGGCCGAACTGAGCCAGCGGACTACCCGCCAGCGGCATCCAGGTCCTGCGCATGGCCACCCCGTCGCTCATGCGCGCAGCCGCGGGTTGAGCCACAGGTAGGCCAGGTCCGACAGACTCTGGCTGGCGACCGCGATCGCCACCGTGACCATCGTGCACGCCTCCAGCAGGAACAGGTCCTTGCCGAGCGACGCCTCCAGGATCAGCGAGCCGAAGCCTTTGTAGGCGAAGAAGAACTCCACGACGATCACGCCCGAGACCAGCCAGTTCACATGCAGCAGCAGCACCGTCACCGGCGCCACCAGCGCGTTCCGCAGCGCGTGCCGCAGCACCACCCGGTGGTAGGGGATGCCCCGCAGCGTGGCCAGGCGGACATAGGGCGCCGTCATCGCCTCGGCCATCGAGGTGCGGGTGATCCGCGCCACATAGCCGACGTCGTACAGCACCAGCACCAGCACGGGCATCACCAGCTCCCGCCAGGAGAACCCGTCGATGCCGCTGCTGGTGCCCGGCAGCCAGTGCAGTCCGAACACCAGGATGGCCGACGCCAGCACGGTGCTGGCGAAGGGCGGCACCGAGGCCGTCAGCACGCAGATCGCCGACACCACGCGGTCCAGCACGCTGCGCTCCTTCATGCCGGCCAGCACGCCCATGCCCAGCGCCAGCGGCGTCAGCACGGCGAAGAAGCAGGCGGCGAGGATGGCGGTGTTGGCCAGCCTGCCGGCCACGATCCCGGCGACGCTGCCGCGCAGCAGCATCGACTGGCCCCAATCCCCGGTCACGAAGCGCCACAGCCAGTCGATGTAGCGGACCAGCGCGCCGCGGTCATAACCGTGCAGGGTCAGCCAGATGCGCCGCTGCTCCTCGGTCGAGTAGGCGCCCAGCGCGGAGATCGCGACGTCGCCGGGCAACAGCTCGAACAGCAGGAACAGCAACAGCGAGGCGGCCAGCATCGTGGCCGCCATGAAGCCCAGCCGGCGGAGGACGGCCGTCAGGTCAGGCCTCGACCGCGATCTGCTCCCCGAAGATGTATTGCGACGGGTGCATGGCGAAGCCCTTCACCCGCTTGTCGTAGCCGGTCTGCACCTTGCGCCACAGCGGCTGCACGATCGGGCCATCCTCCTGCATGATCGCCTGCAGCTTGCCCATGATCTCCCGGCGCTTGTCGACGTCCAGCGTGCCTTCGGCCTCGGACAGAAGCTTGTCGAACTCGGGGTTCGAATAGCCGCTCTCGTTGAAGCCGCCGCCGGTCCGGTAGGCGAGGCCCAGGGTCATCACCGCGAGCGGCCGGTGCGTCCAGGTGGTGAAGCCGAAGGGGATCTTCATCCACACGTCCCAATAGGCGTTGGCCGGCATCACGTTGATCTTCACGCGGATGCCGGCCTCCTTCCACATCTCCGCCATCACGGTGGTGACAGCGCTTTCCCATGCCGGCTGGTTCTTGCAGGCGATCTCGGTATCGAAGCCGTTGGGGTAGCCGGCTTCGGCCAGCAGCGCCTTGGCGCGCGGGATGTCCTGCTTCATGGCCGGCATCGCGTGGTAGTCGGGGTAGACGGGGGCGACGTGGGTGTGCTCGGCGGCCGCCGCGTTGCCGCGGAACACGATGTCGGCCACTTTCTGGCTGTCGATCGCCAGCTTCAGGGCCATCCGCACGCGCTTGTCGTTGAAGGGCTTTTCCGTGACGCGGCCGCGGGCCACGCCGGTCTGCGCGGTGACGACCGGATACAGCGTGATGTTCGGCAGCGCCTTGATCGCGTCCAACTGTGCGATGTCCACCTCGTACAGCCCGTCGATCTGCTTGGACGCCAGCGCGGCGATCAGCGCGCCGGTGTCGTTGCCGAGGTCGATGAACTCGATCGTGTCGAGGTGGGGGGCGCCGCGCCAGTAGTCCGCCCGGCCCTTCATCACCGCCCGGCGGCCGGGCTCGTAGGCCGTCATCTCGAAGGGGCCGGTGCCGTTCATGCCCACGCCGAACATGCCGTTCTGCTCGGGGTCCAGCATGCTGAACGGGTAGTGGAACAGATGCTCCGGCACGGCGAGCTGGGCGGATTTGAGGTTGAGGCGCAGCGTGCGCGCGTCGACGCGCTCGATGGCGTTGGCGTCCCACAGCCTGGACGCCATGACCGGCTTGCCGTCCTTGGTCTCGCCGGTGGGCTCGTCGGTCAGCATGTAGGACTTCATCAGGCCGAGGATGGACGACCCGGTCTTCGGGTCCAGCGCGCGCCGGATGTTCCAGATGGCGTCGTCGGCCAGGAACGGGCGGCCCGAGCGCCACTTGGCGGTCGGGTCGATATGCAGGGTCCAGACCTTGAGGTCGGGGCTGGTGTCCCAGGACTGCACGAGCATGGGCCGGGTGATATTGTCCTGGTCGGTGCGGACCAGGAAGTCGTTGGTCTGGCGCGCAAGGTTGCTGGCCTCGACCCAGGTGACGGTCATGGAGTCCTTGACCTCGTGCACCCGCATGCCGATGCGCAGCCGGCCGCCCCTGGGCAGGGCCGTCTGAGTCTGGGCCTGGGCGGGGGCCGGCAGCCCGGCGGCGGCGTAGGCGGCGGCGGCGGCCATGCCCAGCAGCGTTGCGGTGCGCAGGAACTCCCGCCGGTCGATCCGGCCACGCTCCAGGTCGGTGAACAGGGTCGGGATGTGCGGATGGGTCATGGCACGGCTCCTTCGCGGGGGGTCGGCGCTGCTATGGCGGCATAGTGCGCCGGACGCCGGTTGGTGAACAAGCCATGGAACGACTTGAAATAGCCGGCCAGCGCCAGGTCGATCCGCGCCGAAACCAGCTCGTCGCCGAAGGTGTAGGACTGCGCGACGATGCTGCCGGTGGGTGCGACGATGCAGCTATGGGCGAGCATGTCGACGCCCTCCTCCCGGCCTGCCTTCGCGGCGGCCACGATCCACAGGCCGTTCTGGTAGGCGGCGGCCTGCATCGGCGCCAGGTGGTGGAAGGCGCGGTGCTCGTTCTGGTCCGGCCAGTCGGGCAGCTGGGCGGGCGAGTTGTAGCCGAGCACGACCAGGTCCGCATGCCGCAGCGCCATCACGCGGAAGGTCTCGGGCCAGCGCCGGTCGTTGCAGATCGCCATGCCGACGCGCCCGCCCAGCGCGTCCCAGACGGGGAAGCCGAGGTCGCCGTCGCGGAAGTAGCGTTTTTCCAGATGCTGGAACGGGATGCCCGGTATCGGCTCGCTGGTCCCCGGCACGTGGATCTTCCGATACCGCCCGATGATGGCGCCGTCCGGAGCGACCAGGATGCTGCTGTTGTAGGGCACGCCCTCCGGCGTCTTCTCGCAGTAGCCGAGGTAGAAGCCGATGCCGAGGCGGCGGGCCGCGTCGAACAGCGGCTGGGTGGCTGCGCTGGGCATGCTGGTCTCGAACCAGCTGTCCAGCTCGGGTCCGGGCTCGATGAGCCAGCGCGGGAAGAACGTCGTCAGCGCCATCTCGGGGAAGACGACGAACGCGACGGCCTGGGCGTGGGCCTGTTCGAGCAGCGCGATCAGCCGCGGCACGACGTCTGCGCGGGTATCGGTGCGGGCGATGGGCCCGAGCTGGGCGGCAGCGATGGCGAGGGTCATCGGCAAGATTTAGCATCGACCGTTAACCCTGCGTCAAACCGGGAGGTCGATACTTCGGGCGCCAGCCGGAACCCTGGGAGTCCGTAATGCCGCCCGCGCCGATACCGTTCAACGAGGCCGCGCGCCTCGGCGCATTGCATGAGCTCGGCATCCTGGACAGCCCGTCGGATGCGGAGTTCGACGCCATCGCGCAGGCGGCGGCGCTGGCGTGCGGCGTGCCCATGTCGGTGATCTCGTTGATAGGGGACGACCGGCAGTATTTCAAGGCGCAGGTCGGTTTCGGCAGCATGACCGAGACGCCGCGTGATACGGCGTTCTGCGCGCACACCATTCTCGGCACGGACATGGTCGAGGTGTCGGATGCGCGGTACGATGCGCGGTTCCAGGACAATCCGGGCGTGCTGGCCACGCCGGGCATCCGGTTCTACGCCGGCGTGCCGCTTCGGTTGGGGAACGGCCATCACGTCGGCACGCTCTGCGTCGTCGACGACCAGCCGCGCAGCCTCGATGACGCGCAGCGGACGATCCTCCGCAACCTGGCCGTGGCAGCCGAGTGCGCGCTGCAAAGCTGGGGCGTCCGGCAGGAGCGGCGGCGCGTCGCGGACGCGCTCGATCAGGAACGCCAGCGCATGGCGCTGCTGATCGCCGCCACGGACGCCGGCACATGGGAGTGGAACGTGCAGACCGGCGAGCTCCGGCTGAACGAGCGCTGGGCCAGCACCTTCGGCTGGACGCTGGAGGAGCTGGCCCCGGTCTCGATCCATACCAGGCACGACATGGTGCACCCGGACGACCTGCCGGGCTCCATCGAGAGGCTCGAGCGGCATTTCGCCGGGCTTGAGAAGCAGTACGAGCATGAATGCCGCATGCGCCACCGGGACGGCCGCTGGATCTGGGTGCGGAGCCGCGGCACGGTGATGATCCGGACTGCGGACGGACAGCCGCACTGGATGTTCGGCACCGTGAAGGACATCGACGAGCGCAAACGCCAGGAAAACGCGCTGCGCACGAGCGAGGAGTTCCTGGAGCGGACCGGACGGCTCGCAGGCGTGGGCGGGTGGGAGCTTGAGCTTGCCACCGGGACGCTGACGTGGTCGGCCGAGACGTATCGGATCCATGGCGTCGATCCGGCCTGGCATCCGACGACGGACGCGGCGATCGCGTTCTATGCGCCCGAGGCCAGGCCGGTGATCCGGGCAGCCGTGGAGCGTGGGGCCGAAGGCGTCGGCTGGGACCTGGAACTGCCGTTCATCCAGGCGGGCGGACGCGCGATCTGGGTGCGCGCGGTGGGTTCGGCGGTTTTTGCCGACGGCAAGGCGGTCCGGCTGGTCGGCGCGATCCAGGACGTGACCGAGCGCGTGCTGGAGCGGCTGGCGCTGGAGAAGGCCACCGAACGCACCCGGTTGGCCACCGAGAGCGCCCGGATCGGCATCTGGGAATGGGACCTGCGGTCGCACGCGATCACCTGGGACGCGGCCATGCATCGCATGTACGGCCTGACGCAGGATGGCGGGCCCGTCAGCTATGCGGTGTGGCAGCAGCACCTCCATCCCGACGACCGCGATGCCGCGGAGGCAGCGCTGTGGACCGCGGTCAAGGGCGGCAAGCCGTTCGAGGCGGCGTTCCGGATCCTGTGGGCGGACGGCAGCCTTCGATACCTCCGTGCCGCCGGGCGGGTCATCTGCGACGCGCAGGGCGCCGCGGCGAGGATGGTGGGCGTCCAACGGGACACCACCGATTCGTCGCTGCTGGAGGTCGAGCGCAACCGCCACGCGGCCCGGCTGGCGGAGGGCGAGGCGAACTTCCGGCTGCTTGCCGAGAACGCCAGCGACATGATCTCGTGGGTCGGCCCGGACGGCAGCCGGCGCTACATCTCGCCTGCCGTCACGAGCCTGTTCGGCGTGACGCCAGAGGTTCTGATGGAATGCGGCGCCCTGTCGCTGATCCACCCTGACGACGTGACCGGCATCGCGGCCCTGCAATCGGCCCTGCTCGACGGCGTCGTGACAGAGGGCACCGCGACATTCCGGATCCTGCATCCCGAGCGCGGCGAAGTCTGGGCCGAGGTCAACGCCCGGTCCATGCCCGGCCCGTGCCCTTCGAGGCCCGCCGGCTACATCTCCGTCTCACGCGATGTGACCGAGCGGGTGCGCCTGCAAACCGAACAGGAGGGACGGGCGCAGGAACTGCGCGCGGTCAACCTCGAGCTGGAGCGGATGGCGCGGCACCTGGTGCGGGCGCGGGACGCGGCGGACCGCGCCAGCCAGGCCAAATCGCACTTTCTGGCCGGCATGAGCCACGAGCTCCGCACGCCGCTGAACGGCATCCTGGGGTATGCGCGGCTGCTGCGGCTGGAGGGCGGGCTGACGGATGTGCAGGCCGGGCGCATCGACTCGATGCTGGACGCCGGCCAGCACCTGCTCGACATGATCAATTCCGTGCTCGACCTGTCGGAAATCGAGTCCGACCGGCTGGAGATGCGGCCGATCGAGGTCGATCTGCGCCGGATCGCCGCCGCCAGCCTCGACCTCGTCCGCCCCGGGGCGGCCGCCAAGGGGTTGCTTCTTTCCATGGCCACAAGCTTCGACGCGCCGCCGCGGCTGGTCACCGACCCTTTGCGGCTGCGGCAGATCCTGCTCAACCTGCTGGGCAACGCTGTCAAATTCACCGACGGGGCCGTGGTGGAGCTGCGCCTGCGCACGATGGCAGGCGACGCGGCGATGCGGATCGAGGTGGCCGATACCGGCCCGGGCATCGAGCCTGAGGAACGTGGGCGACTGTTCCAGGATTTCGAGCGGCTGCGGGCCAACGTCCCGGGGGCCACAGAAGGGGCCGGGCTCGGCCTTGCCTTGTCGGCCCGGTTGGCGACGCTGCTGGGGGGCAGGCTCGGCCACGACGACAACCCGGGCGGCGGCAGCGTGTTCTGGCTCGAACTGCCGCTGGACATCGCCGCGGCGCCGCCGGGGGTGGCAGGGCACGGGGGCGCGGGCGAGGACATCCGACCGCGGGGCAGCGCGCTGGCCCGGCCCGCCGTCTTGCGGCCCATCCGGGTCCTGGTGGTCGACGATGTCGCCATGAACCGCGACATCGCCTGCTCGTTCCTGCGGGTCGCCGGTCATGCGGCGACCTGCGTCGAGGGTGGCGCGGATGCGGTGGCCGCGGTGATCACGGGCGAATTCGATGTCATCCTGATGGACGTCCGCATGCCGGAGGTGGACGGGCTGGAGGCAACGCGCCGCATCCGCGCGCTGGGCGGGGCACGCAGCCAGGCGCCGATCATCGGGCTGACCGCGCAGGCGTTTGCCGAGCAGGTCGAAGCCTGCATGCAGGCCGGCATGGATGGCCATTTGTCGAAGCCCTACACGCCCGAAGACCTGATCGCCGCGGTGCTGAACGCCGCCGCCATGGGCGACGCCCGGGCCAGCAGCCGGTCGATGCATGGCGCTGCGCCGCCGCCGATGACCGGCCCGGTGCTCCCGGTGCTCGACCCGGTGGCGGCGGAACGCGTCGCCGGCTATCTGGCGCCAGCGGCGATCGCCACATACCGGAAGACCATCGCGGCCCGATGCGAGGACATGTTGGAAAACCTGCGGCAACCGGATGCGCTGCAGGGAGCCGACGACGTGCTGGCGGACGCCGCGCATACGCTGGCCGGGACGGCGGGGGATGCTCGGGTTCGCGCTGCTTTCTGACAGCGCTATGGCCTTCGAGCGCGTGGTGCGATCGGGCGCCCCGGATCGGCCGGCGGCCGGGCTGATTGCCGCGACCGAAGCAACGCTGGAAACGATATACCGCATG
>JAYUCA010000417.1:0-1784 GCA_043740535.1 Rhodospirillales bacterium
CGCCGGCGAAGAACGGGAGGCGTTTCAAAGCTTGGATATCCATGGAATCGGGAGGTTGGCGCGACCGTAACGACGGAGTGCGCGCGCGCCTAGCTCTCCAGCGGAAACTCGCCCTCGCGCCAGGCTTTCATGCCGCCGTCCAGCGCCACGGCGCGGCCAAAACCCAGCTCACGCAGGGTGGCTGCCGCCAGCGTCGAGATCTTGCCGAACTCGCAGCAGGTGAGGATCCGCACCGTCGGGTCCGGCAGCTCGGAATTCACGCGCAGCTCCAGTTGCCCTCTTGGCAGGTGGATGGCGCCCGGCACATGGCCCGCGTCGAAGGCCTCCTTCTCGCGGATATCCAGGATCACCATGTCGCGCCGGTTGCCGCCCAGCCGGTCGTTGAGCTCCTCCAGCGACATGAACGGGACCTTGGCCGCCGCCTCGCCCAGCAGCTGCGCCACCGTCTTGCCGCCGCTCATGTTGGTGCGCAGGGCCTCGGTCAGGTGGGTCGGCGCGGCCAGATCCAGCGCCTGCATCATCGTCACGAACTCGGCCCGTTCGGTCTTCTGCAGCCGCGGGTTCTCTGCGATCTCGGCGCCGATGGTGGTGTGGCTGCGGCCTTTGTAGTCGTGGGCGGGATAGACCAACGTCTCCGGCGGCAGCTTCAGGAGCCCGTCGAACAGGCTGTCGAACAGCTCGTGCGGGTCGCCGCTCGGCAGGTCGGTGCGCCCGGTCCCGCCAATCAGCAGGGCGTCGCCGGTGAACACCCGGTCGGCCATCACCAGGCTCATGGAATCGCGGGTGTGCCCCGGCGTGTGCAGCGCCTTCAGCTTCAGCTCGCCACAGATCAGCATGTCGCCGTCGTCCAGCCGCAGGTCCGCATAGGGGGCCGGCGCCAATCTGTGCATCACCACGGGCGCGCCCAGCGCCCTGCCCAGTTCCTTGCTGGCCGAGAAGTGGTCGGCGTGGGTGTGGGTGTCGATGACGTACTTCACGCTGAGCCCGTGCTGCGCGCAGAGCCCGCGGTACTGGTCGATGCGCGACAGCTCCGGGTCGATCAGCACCGCCGCGCGCGTCGCCTCACAGCCCAGCAGGTAGCTCTGGCAGCCGCCCGTCGCGATCTGTTCGAAAATCATCCGCTGGTCCCCTCAGCCGTGCAGCGCAACCTAGGCAGTCGCCGTCGCTGTAGCCAGGGGCGGCATTGCGTCCGCGCGCGATCCAGATGATCCGCCAGGGCCGGAGCAATCCGGCGACCTGGCGAATGCATACCTGACAGAAGGTGTCAGTTGAGGGGGCGTATCACCCTGTCATCAGGACAGGAGCGACCCCATGGAAGACGCCAAGCCCACCCGCCGCACGATGATGACCCTGGCCGCCGCTGCGCCCTTGCTGGCCGCGACCACTGGCCCAGCGGGGGCCTCGGCGCAAACCGCGCGCGACGGCCCCACGCCAAACCACCCGCCGGCCCGGCCCCCCGCCGCCCCGCTGCACGACGGCGCGAACGACTTCGACTTCATCATCGGCGACTGGAAAGCCCACGTCCGCCGGCTGCCCGAGCGGCTGGTCGGCTCGACGGCGTGGATCGAATACGAGGGAACCTCGAGCCATCACAAGCTGTTCGGCGGCCCCGCCAACCTCGAGGAGTTCAAGGTCACCAGCCTGGACGGAAAGCTGAAAATCCACGCCCAGACGCTGCGGCTGTACAATCGCGAGACCCGCCAGTGGAGCATCTACCCGGTGGACATCGACGAAGGCACGCTGGGCACCCCGCCGGTGATCGGCGACTTCCGAAATGGCGTGGT
>JAYUCA010000418.1:0-8712 GCA_043740535.1 Rhodospirillales bacterium
GCGCCTCTAAAAAGCGCATCTTGTTGCCCGATGGAGCGTTATAGGAGCCCGCGTAGTCAGCAAACACACCAGAGCCATTGTCATAAGACACCTTCGTCCCGTTGTGGGCCATGGCGGCGGGCCGGGCCACGGAGGCGGCCATGAAGGCCGCGATGCAGGCGGCTGGGTGCTGCCCGTCCGCATCCATCACCAGGGCATGGGTGAAGCCCTGCGCCTGCGCCAGGGTCAACCCGTCGAGCACGGCGGCGCCTTTGCCGCCGTTGCGCGGGCGCCGCAGCAACGCCGCCCCCAGCGCTTCGACACCACCAGCCGAGCCGTCCGTGCTGGCGTCGTCGACGACCATGACCGACGGCCAGACGGCCAGCGCAGCCTGGACCGTCTGCCGCAGGTTCGCGCCCGCGTCGTAGCTGGGGATCAGCACCAGGTGCGTGGTCACGACGCGGCCAGGGGCTCCATCGCGCGGTAGAACTCCTCGTAGACCCGCGTGAAGCCGGCCGGGTCGTCGCGATACGCGGCCCGCGACAGCCACCACGACAGCGGCCGGCGTTCCGCGAGCGCAGTGCGGGCGAGGCTTGCGAAGAAGGCGCGGTTGGCGGCGGCGTCGGTATAGCGGGGCTCGGCAAAAATGCGATCGAAGCGGCCCGCGTAGGGGCCGAACACGGGCTCGTCGTAGAAGATCATCTTCAGCTCGGTGTCATAGACCTCGTTCGGCTGCTGCGGCCCGCGGGCCTCGGCCAGCGCACCGGGGAAGCTCGGCAGGCGGCCGTGCTCCAGCAGCTCCGCACGGGCCGGGACGTCCCGGTAGACGGCGCCCGGGTCCGGCAGCCAGGCGTCGTTGGTGCGGCGCATCAGGTTGACGAACTCGTTCTTCGGCACCGGGAAGTCGAACACCGCGATCGGCAGCGGCCGTTCAATGGGCCACGGCGCCCACAGGCCGGCCGCCGCCAGGGCGTTGTGCGCCAAATGGATGCAGTTGTCGTTGAACACGCTCCAGTCGAACTCCCGCCTGCCCTCGCGGTAGGGGGCGTTCTCCTGGTTCAGGAAATCCACCATGCGGGCCATCTGCGCGCGGGTGACGGGGATGCGCGCGCAGTAGCGGCCGCGGCCCAGGGCGATCGCGTAGTCGGTGGCGACCGACATCTCGTATTTCCAGTCCGTGTCCGACCAGCCGGCGGGCTTGTCGTCGAACACCTCGTCGTGGAACCGCACGCCGTCGTAGATGCGGCGGCGCTGCGCCCCGGCCTGCACGGCGGCGTAGGCGGCGCGGGTGACGGGCGCGCCCGGCGGCAGGCCGCCGTCGAAGAAGAAGTCCCGCCCCGGCGTCGCCACCCATTTGGCGTTGCGGAAATGCGCATTCATGCTCAGCCCGACGCCATCGTCGGGCGCGCAGACCTCCAGCACCGGATAGGCGGAGCCGGCCGCGCGGCAGGCGCCGTTCAGGTATAACACCGCATGCCCCCCGATCTGGCCGCGTATGTCGGCGCCGAAACCGGTCTTCTTCTTGATCTGCGACACCGCGCAGTATTCCAGGTAATACGGGTGATCGGCCGAGAAGGCGCGCTCATCGGCCGCACCCGGGGTGTCGAAGCGGGAGACGGCGCAGGCGCCAAGCCAGAGCGCCGCAAGGAGGCTTGCAAGTCGGGAACGCCGCATCGGCGGTGTGATAGGTGGGTGGCCGGGGCGTGTCCAGCGCGCGCCGCCGGCCTTGCCGCATGGCATGGAGGGTCGCACTCTCATGGCCAGGCGGAATCGGAGCGGCGTGCGTGAAGACATCCCTGGCGAAACGAGCCCCTTCGAAAGCGGCGGCGAAACCCCCGCTGTTCGCGCTGGACGGCATGCCCGCGCCAGACCGCGAGGGCTTCGTGCTCGGCGTCTCGAAAGGCGGCTTCCACCGCATCGCCTATGTCGAGTGGGGCGACCCGCGGTCCCTGCGTGTGGCCGTCTGCGTGCACGGGCTGTCCCGCCAGGGGCGCGACTTCGACGTGCTGGCGGCGGCGCTGGCGGCGAAGGGCTGGCGCGTGATCTGCCCGGACCTGCCGGGGCGCGGCAAAAGCGGCTGGCTGCCGGACCCCGACGAATACACCCTGCCGCAATACGCCATGGACCTGACGGTATTGATCGCGCGGCTGGGCGTGGAGAAGGTCGATTGGATCGGCACCTCGCTGGGCGGGCTGATCGGCATCGTGATGGCCGGGCAGCCGAACGCCCCCATCAATCGGCTGGTGATGAACGACGTCGGGCCCTTCCTGCCGTGGCAGGCGCTGCAGCGGCTGGGCATGTCGGTGCGCAACACGCCCGACACCTTCCCGACCCTGGCGGCGGCGACGGCCTATCTGCGCACCCGGCTGGCCAACTTCGGCGCGCTGACCGACGAGCAGTGGCTCCATCTGACCCGGCATTCCCTGACCCAGGCGCCGAACGGCACATGGCGGCGGCTGAGCGACCCGAACATCACCGCGGCGTTCAAGCCGGGCTGGTTCTTCAACCTCAGCCTATGGACATACTGGGACACGATCGCCTGCCCGGTGCTGGTGCTGCGCGGCGCCGAGTCTGACGTGCTGCTGCCGGCGACGGTCGCCGAGATGAAGCGGCGCGGCCCGGGTGTGGAGGCGGTCGAGTTCCCGGACTGCGGCCATGCGCCCGCGCTGCTGGACCCGTCGCACATCGCGCCCATCGTGGCTTGGCTGGAATAGGTTTATTACGCTGCGGCGGCGTGCGGTGCGCCCTGCATCCGTGGCGACAGGCTGCGGCCGGCCAGGAAATGCACATAGGGATCGCGGCCCGGCAGCAGCGTGTCCGAATGGCGCGTGGCGTGGGCCTCGACATCGAAGCCCGGCAGCGGGCTCGTCTGCTGGCCTCGCCGCCGGGCCAGGTAGTGCGCGAGCGCCAGGTCGCCGGGGTTGAGCGCGTGGCGCATCCGATACCACGCCGGGTCGAAATGCCGGCTGGGGGCCAGGCCTTGGGCTTCGCCCATCAGGATGTAGTGCAGCAGCGGGTTCAGCCCGTCCGGCGGCGCGTGCGTGTCCAGGTACCAGCCGGTATCGAAATAGGGGTTGGGCCGCCGCCGCTCCCGCCAGCCCACGCTGCAGAAATGCACGACCGGATCGACGTCCCGCGCGACGACGTCGGCCATGGTGATGGCGACGGTCAGGGGATCGACCAGGCCCATGGCGCGCACCAGATCGACCTCGGGGCACGGCATGCGGCCCTCGGCACGGCCCCAGCCGGCGTAGTGGGTCGCGGCGTCCATCCCCGCGGCGGCGACGTCCGGATAGGCGGCGCGATACCAGTCCGGCTGCAGCAACGACATCAGGTCGATCGACGTGGCGCCGGGCGGCCCCGGGCGCCGGCGCGGCAGTTGCCGCGTGCTGTGCCCCAGCCTGGCCGCGCGGCGGCGGAGCCTTGCATCCACCCGGGCGACGACCGCGCCATCGACGCGCAGCGGCGCGCATCCCGACGCTTCCCAGACCGCCTCGCAATGCTCGTCCAGCGCGAAAGCCGGGTGCATCTGCACGGTGCCGCCGCCATTGGCGAAGGCGCTGCGGTTGCCGTTGTCGAGGTAGCTTTCGGTCGGCAGCCCCTCGGACAGGATCACACCATGCCGCTCCAGCTCGACGTGCCAATAGGTCACCGCGTCCCGAGCCTCCTGCACGATCGTCGCCGCGTTGATCAGGAAGTCGATCGGGATCAGCACGCCGTCGCTGAACACGGCGTGGCCCGGTGACAGCACCAGGTCGCGGGTCGGCAGGTCCACGCCGAATGCGCCCGCCAGCACACGGACCGGCCACACGCGCCCCGGCTGCGGGTGGCGCCGGCAATCGACCCGGCGATGACCCAGCCACAGCACCCGCGACAGCGCGCCGGATGCGGTGACGACCCGGTCGCCCACCGCCAGCGCCTCGATGGCGACGTCGCCATGGTCCGTCCGGATGTGGGTCCCTTCGGCGAAGCACGCGGCGTCGAAGGTGAAACCGGGATCGCTGAACGGCGCGCCCGAATACACGACCGAGGTGGCGACCGGCGTCGGCGCATGGATCGTCGAGTTGCCGAACAGCACCGCCGGCGTGGTGGCCGAGGTGAACACGAAGCCGCCGAACGACCCGCCCGGCTGCAACGCCGTGGCGGTCGAGGTGGCCACCCACCGGATGGCGTAGCCGTTGGCCGGCGGCGTGCCGTCGGTCAGCGTGGCCGTCCAGCCGGCCGGGGCCGTGAAGCTGGGCAGGTCCGGAAGGTACCCGGCGCCCGGCACCCAGGAGAACCAGAACGTGCCGATGGGCGTGGTGCCGGTGTCGGTCAGCGTGATGGTGTACTGGAAATTACTGCCCTGCTGGACGGCGGCTATGCTCGCTGACGCGCTTTCGGCCATGACGCACCCTTTCCCGAGTGTCTATCTGGCAGGGACCGTAACGTTGCGCGGGACGCGATGTCAAAGGCCTGCCTCACAACGTCATCCCCGGGTCAAGAAAGCCCGGGGAAGACGTGTTTGAGCGAAACCGGCCCTTCGCGAAGTGACTGTCCCCCTGGAAGCCGTACTGAATATCGCTTCAACTTATACGGGTCGATACCCAACTCAGCCAGCTTCGCGCAGGCGCTCACTATAGCCCTCCTTTTCATACGGGTTTAAGCGCGGCACCTGCCAGACATGGATTGAGCGACTTCATCAGATCGCCCTTCCAGTCCAGCAGCGACGGTAGATGACGAATAACCAATCTGCTTCCATCATCCTTCTCCGTTACTTCCAAATCCCAAACCAGCGAGAAATTCAGCTTGGACACCTGGTATTCCTTCGGGTTGTCCACTTCGCCGCGAGTGACCGTCTCCATGTATGCCGCGCTTTCCCTTGCCCCGCGATAAACGCATCGAGCAAGTGACGCAGATTTCTCGGCCACATCATAGCGAGACACAGGAAGTTCCGATCGAGCACATCCAGTGACCGCACATGCGATGAGCCCTATGATCGTCAGCATCTTCGGCGTCGGTTTTGCCATCTTTGCCTCCGTCATTCTAAGGGGTGCTGTAGCGGGGCAACTTTTTCGGGGCGCAGGGGTAGCTTGCATGCGCTTAACCCCGCTACAGCACAGCCTGCGAAGGGAGAAGCATGAGAAGGCTACACCGCCCGCCAGCCCGGCTTCGACGGGTCGCTCAGCGCGTAGTTCACGGGACCGATCCCGCAGATCGCGATGATCGCCGGCTCGGGGTGGCCGCGGATCACCCCGTCGTAGTGCGGGGTGCCGGCGACGCGCCGCACGAAGCTGCCGGCCGGCACGGGCACGCAGGCGCCAGGGTCGAAATCGGCGCCGCTGTTGCACCACCAGGTGCCGGACACGACGATGCAGAACCGGTCCGTCGTGTAGGTGTGCGGCGCGCTCATGTAGCCCGGCCACCAGCGCACCATCGTGTAATACAGCCCCGGCGCCGTCGTGGTCCCCGTCAGCGGGCACATGTCGACGCTGCGCGCGGGATAACCGGCGTTCGGGATCCACGCATGCGCGTCGGGCAGGCGGATGATGGTCTGCGCCGGATCGATCGGGCTGGCGGCGGCGGGCGCCAGTGCGGCGAGCAGCGCGAAGGGCAAGGCCGCTGCGATGGGGGCGAGCAGCAGTTCGCGGCGGGCTGTCTGGCTGGGGTCCATGATCGTTCCTCCCGGTCGTTGGCCGAAGCGTGAACCGGGCTGTGGACCCGCGCAAGCCGGCGATGGCGCCGCTACTGTGACGCTGCCATGCTGCCGCCATGCAGCCGGAGCAAGCCGTGTCCAAGCCCGACGACCGACCGACCATCGCCAGCCCCGACGACGACCCCTACCTGTGGCTCGAGGAGATCGACGGCGCCCGGGCGCTCGCCTGGGTCGCCGTCCAGAACGCCCGAACCCTTGCCCGGCTGGACGGCCCGGCCCTGGCCGCGGACCGCGACGCGCTGCGCACCATCCTCGACCGCCCCGACAACATCCCCTACGTCACGCGCCGCGGCGGCCTGCTGTACAACTTCTGGAAGGACGCGGCCCACCCGCGCGGCCTGTGGCGGCGCACCACCCAGGGCTCCTACGCATCCGCCGCGCCAGACTGGGAGATACTGCTCGACATCGACGCCCTGGCCACGGCCGAGGCCGAAGACTGGGTCTGGCACGGGGCAAGCACGCTGCCGCCGGCGCATGACCGCGCGCTGGTCCGCCTGTCGCGCGGCGGCGGGGACGCAGTGGTGCTGCGCGAGTTCGACCTCGCGGCGCGGGCCTTCGTCGCGGACGGCTTTGCGCTGCCCGAGGCCAAGGGCGGCGCCGCCTGGATCGACATCGACACGCTGCTGCTGATGACGGCGCTGGGCGACGGGATGGCGACGGCCTCCGGTTACGCGCGCACCGTCCGGCTGTGGCGCCGCGGCGCCGACCCGCTGGCCGCCCCCGTGCTGTTCGAGGTGACTCCGGACAAGATGAGCGCCTGGGCCGATTTCGACCGCGCCGATGGCCGGGTCGTCTGGGTGGCCCAATTGGGGTTCTACGACACCGAAGCGTGGTTCGGCGGCCTCGATGGCCCGCGGCAGCGGCTCGATGTGCCCGCCGACGCGGGGTATGGCGCGCATCGCGGCTGGCTGACGATCCAATTACGGACGCCGTGGACGGTGGGCGGCGTCACCCACCAGCCCGACAGCCTGCTGGCCATCGGCCTCGATGCCTTCCTGGCCGGGGACCGCGCGCTGCGGGTGCTGTTCGAATCCGGGCCGCGGCGGGTGCTGCAGGGGGTGTTCTGGTCCGGGGACGACCTGGTGATCTCGGTGCTGGAAACGCTGCGGCCGGAGCACATCGTCGTCTCGCCTGCGGACGGCTGGCGGACGCGGAAGCTGGAGGGGCTGCCGCCCGTCGGCAAGGTGGATGTGTGGTCGCCGGACGCCGACGAGCACGAATCGAACGGCGACCTGTTCGCCATGACGCAGACGCCGGTCGATCCGCCGGCGCTGATCCAGACATCGACCGCTGGCGCCGCGCCCGTCGTGCTGAAGCGGGCCCCCGCGTCGTTCGACCCTCGTGCCGCCGTCGTGACCCAGCACGAGGCGGTGTCGATGGACGGGGAGCGCATCCCCTACGTGCAGATCGGGCCGGATGCGCCCGCCGGCGACGCCCCGGTCTACATGACGGGGTACGGCGGGTTCCGCCTCCCGATGTTGCCGAGCTACGCCGTCCGCGCCGGCAAGCTGTGGGTGGAGCGCGGCGGCACGCATGTCGTGGCGGCGCTGCGCGGCGGCGGCGAGTTCGGCACCCGCTGGCACGACGCCGGCCGGCGCGAGGGCAAGGTCCGCTCGCACGACGACTTCGCCGCCATCGCGTCCGACCTGGTGCGGCGCGGCGTGACCCGGCCGGACCGGATCGCGGCCGAGGGCGGGTCCAACGGCGGGCTGCTGATCGCCAACATGCTGACCCGGTATCCCGAGCGCTTCGGCGCGCTGTTCTGCACCATCCCCCTGATCGACATGCGCCGCTACCACCGGCTGCTGGCGGGCGCGAGCTGGATGGCGGAATACGGCGACCCGGACCTGCCGGCAGACTGGGCCTTCATGCGGGAGTTTTCCGCATACCACGCCGCCGAACCGGGCCGCGCCTATCCGCCGATCCTGATCGCGACGACCCGCAAGGACGACCGCGTGCACCCCGGCCACGCCCGCAAGTTCGCGGCGAAGCTCCAGGCGATGGGCTACGACGCGCTGTTCCACGAGCCCGAGGCGGGCGGCCACGGCTATGGGCGGGACAATGCGGAGGCGGCGGCCTTCGGTTCCATGGGCATGGCGTTCCTGCGGCGGGCGATCGGCTGGGCGCCGGAATAGCCGGCGCTTCGGCCGCGGGCGAAGCATCCGGCGTGGAGGCGGTGTAGCATCGGCGCATGCCCATCACCTCCGCCTTGTCCCGCACGGCCTCCCTGATCGGCGATCCCGCCCGCGCCGCCATGCTGTCCGCGCTGATGGACGGGCGCGCGCTGACGGCCGGCGAACTGGCGCGGGCCGCCGGCATCACGCCGCAGACGGCCAGCGCGCATCTGGCGAAGCTGACCGAGGCCGGGCTGCTGGGCATGGAGCGGCAGGGGCGGCACCGCTACCATCGGCTGGCCTCGGCCGCGGTCGCGGGGATGCTGGAGGCGATCCTGACCGCGTCGACGGGGCCGCCGCCGTTGACGGGGCCTCGGCATGCGGCGATGCGCCAGGCGCGGACGTGTTACGACCACCTGGCCGGGCAGCTCGCCGTCGCGATGGCGGACCGGATGGCGGACCGCGGGCAGATCGACCTGTCGACGGACGGCGCGGCGTTGACCGATGCCGGCGTCGGCTTTCTGGAGGGGCTGGGCGTCAACCTGGATGCGGCGCGGCGGCGGCGCGGCAGCGTGTTCTGCCGGCCGTGCCTCGACTGGAGCGAACGGCGCCCGCATATTGCCGGCGCGGTCGGCACGGCGCTGTGCGCGCATTGCTTCGACCGGGGCTGGGTGCGGCGCATCGACGGCGCCCGCGCGGTGGCGGTGACACCGGCGGGTCAACGCGTCCTGCGCGAGGCGTTCGGCATTCAGGCATGATATTCGCGTAGGGCCCTTCGGAGGGTTCACTGCCCCTTCATCACCCGAATCAGATCGTAGGGCGGAAAAGCGCAGCGTCATCCGCCACTCTACGCACCGAGCCAACACTTTTTGAGGGCAATTTTTTTTTTTTTTCAAATCGTGATTTTCAAACACAAATCATACT
>JAYUCA010000419.1:0-12827 GCA_043740535.1 Rhodospirillales bacterium
TGGTCGGGCGACGCAGAGGTCCGGCGGGTGCTGGACCTGGCGCAGGCGCATGGCTCGGCTGGGGTGCGGGAAAAGGCGCTGCGGATGATCGGCTGGCTGATGCTGCCGGCAGCGCTGCGCCAGGCGCATTGGGACGATTGGCTGTCCGAGCTGTTCACCAAAGGCGGCGCGCCGCGGGCCTTGTCGGCCTTCGCGGCGGACCGGCTGGACAAGCTGCATCCGGACATCCGCGCCGTGATGATGGAGGAGCAGGAGCGGGCCTGGTTCATCGAGGACGCGCGCCGGGCGGTGCGCTGCGCCGTTGCCACCGCGGCGCTGCTGCGGCTGGCGGCGCCGGCGCTGGACGCATACGAGGCCCAGAAGCAGCGCGCCGGGCTGCTGGACTACAGCGACCTGATCGGGCGGACGGAGCGGCTGCTGCAAGACCCGGGGGCCGCCTGGGTGCTGTACAAGCTGGATGGCGGCATCGACCACCTGCTGCTGGACGAGGTGCAGGACACCGCGCCGGAGCAGTGGCGCATCGCGCACCGATTGACCGAGGAGTTCTTCGCCGGGCTGGGCGCCAGGGACGCGGTGCGGCCGCGGACGTTCTTTGCCGTCGGCGACCCGAAGCAGAGCATCTACTCGTTCCAGGGCGCCAACCCGGCGGAATTCGTGCGCTCGCAGCAGGAGATGGCGGGGCGGGTGGGCCTGTCGGGCCAGGTGTGGCGCAGCGTGCGGCTGGAGGTGTCGTTCCGGTCGACGGCGCCGGTGCTGGCGCTGGTGGACGCGGTGTTCGCCGAGGCGGAGGCGGCGGCGGGCGTGGCGGAGGCGGGCACGCTGCGGCACGTGGCTGACCGCGCCGGTGCGGCGGGCCGGGTGGAGCTGTGGCCGCTGGCGCCGGCCCCGGAGAAGCAGGCCCCCATCGACTGGACGGTGCCCGACGAGAACCTGGGCCTGGTGTCTGCGCCGCAACTGCTGGCGGACGGGGTGGCCGGCGCAGTCCGCGCGCTGCTGGACTCCGGCGATCACCTGGAAAGCCAGGGCCGGGCGCTGGAGGCCGGCGACGTGCTGGTGCTGGTGCGGCGGCGCGGCGCCTTCGCCACGGCGCTGGTGCGGGCGCTGAAGGCCAAGGGCGTGCCGGTGGCGGGGCTCGACCGGCTGGCGCTGACCGAGCAGATCGCGGTGCAGGACCTGCTGGCCGCCTGCGACGCGGTGCTGCTGCCCGAGGACGACCTGGCCGTGGCCTGCGTGCTGACCAGCCCGCTGGGCGGCCTGACCGACGACAGCCTGATGCAGCTTGCGATGGGCCGGCCCGGCCGGCTGTTCGACACGTTGCGGGGGCGGGCGGGCGAGCGGCCGGACTGGGCGGCGGCCTGGCGCTTCCTGTCGCGGCTGGCGCAGCGGGCGGATTACGGCTCGCCCCACGCGCTGCTGACCGAGGCGCTGGGCGTGCTGGGCGGGCGGGCGCGGCTGCTGGCGCGGCTGGGGGCAGAGGCGGCGGAGCCGATCGACGAGCTGTTGAACGCGGCGCTGGACTACACGCGCCTGCACCCGCCCAGCCTGCAGGGCTTCGTGCAGTGGCTGCGGCGCTCGGGCGCCGAGGTGAAGCGGGAGGCGGGCGGCGCCGGGTCCGTGGTGCGGGTGATGACGGCGCATGGCGCGAAGGGGCTGCAGGCGCCGCTGGTGATCCTGCCGGACACGACCGGGCTGCCGCCGGACCGGGAGCCGCTGGCGTGGTGCGCGAGCGGGGGGGTGGAGGTCCCGTTGTGGTCGCCGCGGGCGGAGCTGCGCTGCGCCGCGGCGGTCCGGTCGCTGGAGGCCGCGCGGACGCTGCGGATGCGGGAGTATAACCGCCTGCTGTACGTCGCATTGACCCGGGCCGAGGACCGCCTGGTGGTGTGCGGCTGGGAGTCGGGCAAGCAGACGCCGGAGACCAGCTGGTACGCGATGGTCCGGCGCGGCTTCGACGCGCTGGACGCGGACTACGAGCCGTTCCGCGGGCCCTGGGGCGGCGAGATGCGGGTGGTCCGGTCCGATCAGCTCGACGCGCCGCGGCGACGGGCCGCGGCGGGCACGGCGGCGGACGCGCCCTTGCCCGGCTGGGCGGGGCGCCCAGGGCAATGGACGCCGGCGAGGGCGCCGGAGGAGCCGCTTCTGCCGTCGCCGCTGGCGCCCAGCCGGCCGACCGGCGCCGCGTTCGGTCCGGTGCCGCCGGCGCTGTCGCCGTTGCTGGCCGGGCCGGGGCCGCGGTTCGCGCGCGGGAACGCGGTGCACGCGCTGTTGCAGCACCTGCCGGCGGCGCCGGAGGCGGGCCGGGCGGCGGCGGCGGCGCGCTACCTGGCGCGGGCCGGCGTGCCGGAGGCGGATCGGGCAGGGCTGGCGGCGCAGGTGCTGGCGGTGCTGGCGCATCCGGCGCTGCGGCCGTTGTTCGGCCCGGCCGGACGGGCGGAACAGCCGCTGAGCGGCCTCGTGGGCGGACAGGTGGTGTCGGGCGTCGTGGACCGGATGGCGGTGCTGCCGGACCGGGTGCTGCTGGCGGACTTCAAGACCGGACGGGCGGCGCCGGACCGCGTGGAGGAGACGCCGGCACGGTATCTGCGGCAGCTGGCGGCATACCGGGCGGTGCTGCGCGGCCTGTTCCCGGGGCGGCCGGTGCAGTGCGCGTTGGTCTGGACCGAGGGCGCGGTGGTGTCCGCGCTGCCGGACGGGCTGCTGGACGCGCATGCGCCGGGGGCGTGATCACCGCAGAGTCATCCCCGGTCGTTCTGACGATGACCCCTCATCGCAAGCCGCCCTTGCGGCCCTGGACTGCTTCGTTGCACGCGCTCCTTGCAGGGACGATGGTGGCGATGAGTCGTGGGGTGGAATGACCCCCGCATTCCAATAACCAGCGCGGGAAAACGGCCAGATGCGATTCACCTGGGGGACAGGGCCCGCCTGGCTTGAACCGACTCGGACGGCTGCCCAATTCTGGGGATTGCGGTCACGCTTCATGTGACCGGGGCAGCAGGAGCACAGCGTGAGCGAGAATACCGTGGCGGTGGACGACGACAGCTTCAAGGCGCTGGTGCTGGATGCGCCGGGACCGGTGCTGGTCGATTTCTGGGCGGAGTGGTGCGGCCCGTGCAAGATGATCGCCCCGGCGCTGGAGGAGATCGCGGTGGAGATGAAGGGCCGCGTCACGGTCGCCAAGGTGAACATCGACGACAACCCGATGTCGCCGAACACCTACGGCGTGCGCGGCATCCCGACGATGATCCTGTTCAAGGACGGCAAGCCGGTGGCCACCAAGGTGGGTGCGGCGCCCAAAAGCGCGCTGAAGGAATGGGTGGCCGGCGCACTGTAAGGTCGGAAGCGCCCTGCAACCACGTCATCCCCGGGTCGCGCCGGCCCGGGGACCTTGTCAGCCGCCGAGCTTGAGGCCCGCGACGCCTGCCAGGATCAACCCGACGCACAGGATGCGGAGCAGTCCGGCGGGCTCGCCCTCCATCGCGATGCCCCAGGCCAGGCCGCCGGCGGCGCCGATGCCGGTCCACACGGCATAGACGGTGCCCATCGGCAGGGTCCGCAGCGACAACGACATGCACACGAAGCTGATGCCCATCGCCACGCAGGTGACGACGCTGGGCCACAGCCGGGTGAAGCCGTCGGTCTGCTTCAGCAGCACGACCCAGACGACCTCGAACGCCCCGGCTGCCGCGAGCAGCAGCCAGGGATAGGAGGCGATCAGGCGGCGCGCTTCAGCAAGCCCTGCGCCACCACGGTCTCGGCGATCTGCACGGCGTTGAGGGCGGCGCCCTTGCGGAGGTTGTCGGACACGCACCAGAACTGCAGGCCGTGCTCGACCGTCGGGTCCTTGCGGATGCGGCTGACGAAGGTCGCGTCCTCGCCGGCGCAGTCGATCGGCGTCGTGTAGCCGCCGTCGTCGCGGGTGTCCTGCACGATGATGCCAGGGGCGTCGCGGAAGGCGGCGCGGGCCTCGGCGACCGTGACGGGGTTGTGGAACTCGACGTTGATCGCCTCGGCGTGGCCGATGAACACGGGCACGCGGACGCAGGTGGCGGCGACCAGGATGTCGGGATCCAGGATCTTGCGGGTCTCCACAGCCATCTTCCACTCTTCCTTGGTGGAGCCGTCATCCATGAACTTGTCGATGTGCGGGATGCAGTTGAAGGCGATCTGCTTGGTGAACTCCTGCGGCTTGACCGGGTCGTTCACGTACATGGCGCGCGACTGGCTCCACAACTCGTCCATGCCGTCTTTCCCGGCGCCGCTGACGGACTGGTAGGTGGCGACGACGACGCGCTTGATCTTGAACTTGTCGTGCAGAGGCTTCAGCGCCACGACCATCTGGATGGTGCTGCAGTTGGGGTTGGCGATGATGCCGCGGCGGATGCGGGACAGCGCCTGCGGGTTCACTTCGGGCACCACCAGCGGCACGTCCGGCTCCATCCGGAAGTGGCTCGTGTTGTCGATCACGAGGCAGCCGGCGGCGGCGGCGCGGGGGGCGTGGATGGCGGACACGGCGCCGCCGGGGCTGAACAGCGCGATGTCCCAGCCCTTGAAGTCGAAGGTCTCGAGGTTGCGGACCTTGAGCACCTGCTTTTCGCCGAAGCTGATCTCCTGCCCGGCGGAGCGCGGGGAGGCGAGGGCGACGATCTCGGAAACCGGAAAGCCGCGCTCGGCCAGGGTCTTCAGGATCTCGCGTCCGACAGCACCCGTGGCACCGACAACCGCGACCCTGTAACCGACCATCTGACTTGCTCCGTGTTTCCGCGCGATGATGCGCAGGGTGGGATTACGCGGTTTGGCGGTGGGGCCGCAAGCGCGGGATTCGCCGGGCTGGTTTCCTCAAGGCGAGGGGGTTGAGCCAGTCCGATCTGGCAGGCGTGCTGGGGTCGCGTCCGCGGGCTTCCGAGCTGCTGCGGCGCAAGCGTCGACTGACGATGGATCAAGCACATCGGCTGCACCAGGCATGGGGCGTCCCGGCCGAGGCGTTGATCCGGCCGATCAGGCGGGACGCCGCGGCCTGAGCCTGCGGCGGTGGCTTGATCCCCACGAATTCAGGGCGGAGACTTTCGGTCCTGGGCGGGAGAGCTGCGATGGAACTGCGCTTCGACGGGCAGGCGGTGGTGGTGTCGGGGGCCGGGCATGGGCTGGGGCGGGCGATCGCCGTCATGTTCCAGGGGCTGGGGGCGCGGGTGTGGGGGTGTTCGCCCTATGACGTCGACGTGCCCGGCGTGGCCATGACGACGCTGGACCTGGCGGACCGTGCGGCCGCGGCGGCGTGGATCGGGACGGTGGAGCACGAGGCGGGCGGCGCCGTCGACGTGCTGGTGAACAACGCGGGCGGCGTGGCCGGGCATGCGATGCAGCCCCTGGACACCGTCACCGACGAAAGCTGGGACACGATCTTCGCCGTCAACGTGGGGGCGGCGTTCGCACTGAGCCGGGCGGTCAGCGTGGGGATGAAGCGCGCCGGGCGCGGTCGGATCGTGAACATCAGCTCGGGCGCCGGGCTGCAGGCAAGCCTGACCGGGATCCAGGCCTATTGCAGCGCCAAGCACGCGGTGGTGGGGCTGACGCGGCAGTTGGCGCATGAGCTGGGGGCCCACGGGATCCGGGTGAACAGCGTGGCGCCGGGCCTGATCGTCAGCAACCCGGACACCGAGAAGCAGTGGGCGTCCTACGGCAACGAAGGCCAGGCGGCGCTGGTCGGGCGGATTTCGCTGCGGCGGATGGGTCAGCCGGAGGACATCGCAAAGGCAGTGGTGTTCTTCGCGAGCCCTCTGGCGGACTGGATCAACGGGCAGGTCCTGTCGGTGGACGGCGGACGCTGAGTCTGCGACCGTCGCAAAAAACGAGACTGTTTACGACCGTGTGAACACTGGCGTTCACGATGCCGTGATGGTAGCACACCCGCAATCAAGGGTGGCGCGTCCATGAACCAAGTCGCCTCACGTGTCCTGCCGGCGACGATTGCCGGGACCGTGAATCCCGACCTGCTGCGTGACGAACGGCTGCACGAGATCTTCGTCGATACCGCGAACTGCCTGCCGGACAAGACCGCCCTGCGCTGCGGCGATGCCTTCGTCACCTATGCCGAGCTGCATCGGCTCACCGACCGCTGGAGCGCCGCCCTTCGCGCCCGCGCCATCGGTCCGGGCTGCATCGTCGGCCTGTGGCTGGATCGGTCCATCGCCCAGCATGCGGCCGTGCTGGCCGTCCTGAAGGCCGGCGCCACCTATCTGCCCTTCGACGCCCACGCCCCGGCCGACCGGGTCATAACCTGCCTCGACGACTGCGGCGCCGCCCTGCTGCTGGTGGACGCGGCCCACTCGACGCGGGCTGCAAGCCTCACGCTGCCCACCCTCGACGTCGCGGCGTTCGACGAGGCCGGGTGGGCGGACAGCGCCGGCGCGACCTTGCCGGCGGCCCGCGCGCCCCGCCCGGCGGCCAGCGACGCGGCCTACATCATCTACACGTCCGGCTCGACCGGGCGGCCCAAGGGCGTCGCCGTCAGCCACGCCAGCATCTGCCACCTCGTCCGCGCCGAGAACGAGGTGCTGGGCGTCGTCCAGGCCGATGTCGTCTACCAGGGTTTCTCGGCGGCCTTCGACATGGCGCTGGAGGAGGTCTTCATCTCCTATCTGGTGGGCGCCAGCGTGTTCGTCGCCACTGCCGGGCAGGTGCAATCCATCGACCGCCTGCCCTCGCTGCTGGACCAGGCCGGGGTGACGGTCCTGCACTGCGTGCCGACGCTGCTGGCGATGATGGACGGCGCGATGCCCTCCGTCCGCCTCATCAACGTCGGCGGCGAGGCGTGCCCCGAAAGCCTCGTCGACCGCTGGTGGCATCCGCGCCGGCGCATGGTCAACACGTATGGCCCAACGGAGGCCACCGTCACCGCCACCGCGGCCGAGCTGCTGCCGGGCGAGCCGGTCACCATCGGCGTGCCGCTGCCCAACTACACCGCCTTCATCCTCGATGAAGCCGGCGAACCGGCGCTGGACGGCGCGGACGGGGAGCTGTGCATCGGCGGACCCGGGGTCTCGCTCGGCTACGTGAACCGCCCGGCGCTGAACGAGCGGCAGTTCGTCTCCGTCCCTGGCGAGCAGTCGGCCGAGTTCCCGCTGATGTACCGGACTGGCGACAAGGCCCGCCTCGACCGGCTGGGCCGCATCGTCCTGCAAGGGCGGCTGGACAACCAGGTGAAGCACCGCGGCTTCCGCATCGAGCTGGGCGAGGTCGAGGCGGAGCTGCTCCGGCTTCCTGGCGTGCGCATGGCGGCGGCGGTGCTGCGGGGCGAGGGCGCGGCCGAGCACCTGGCCGGCTTCCTTGTCCCGCATGACGGCGCTGCACTCGATCCGCGGACGCTGCGCGCCGGGCTGCTGGAGCGGCTGCCGTGCTACATGGCGCCGGCCATGTTCCATGTGCTGGACGACCTTCCGCGGCTCGCCAGCGGCAAGATCGACCGCAAATCGCTCCCTGCCGCTCCCGCGCCCGCCGCTCCGGCGCCTGCAGCGTCCACGGCGCCCGCCGCCCGAGGCCCCTGCGAACCCGTTCTGGCGGCGATGCAGGCGCTGTTCCCCCATCTCGACCCGCAGCCGGGCGACGATTTCTTCCGCGACCTCGGCGGCCATTCGCTGCTGGCGGCCGTCCTGGCGTCGCAGCTTCGCAAGCAGGACCGTTTCGCCCGGCTGTCCCTGCAGGACCTGTACGAGCTGCGGACCGCAACGCGGCTGGCGGGGCGCTATCCGGCCGGCCCCCAAGCCGCTGCCCACGACGCCGCCGCCCGCCAGCCGTTCCATCCGTCGACGCGGCTGCGCCACACGCTGTGCTCGGTGGCGCAGGCCGTGGCGCTCATCCCTCTGTTGGGCCTCGCCTCGCTCGAGTTCCTGGCGCCCTACCTTGCCTTCGATCATGTCCACGACCGGTTCGGCATGCTGCCTGGCTCGGCCGCCGCCCTGGCCGCCTTCGTGGCCATCCCGCCTTTCCTCATGCTCGCGGCCATCGCCGGCAAATGGCTGATGCTCGGCCGGGTGCAGGAAGGCCGGCACCCGTTGTGGGGGGCGATGTTCTTCCGCTGGTGGTTCACCGGCCGGCTGATCGGCCTCGTCAACGTCAGCCTGCTTGCAGACACCCCGCTGATGGCCGGCTTCTACCGGCTGCTGGGCGCCCGCATCGGCCAGGGCGCCCACCTGGGCGCCGTCGATGCCGGCGCGCACGACCTGGTGGAGATCGGGGCCGGCGCCAGCCTCGGCAGCGGCGTCCTGCTGGGCACGGCCCGGGTCGAGGGCGGCTGGCTCGTGTTCGGGCGCGTCCGCATCGGCGCCGACGCCTACATCGGCTCCGGCTGCGTGCTGGAGGCCGGCAGCGGCGTCGGCGCGCGCGGCGAACTCGCCAACCTGTCGATGCTGCCGGCGAACGTCCAGGCGCCGGCCGCAGAGGTCTGGGCCGGCTCGCCCGCCGTGCGCCGCGGCCGGGCGCTACCCGCGGAACCCGCCGCGCCGCGCACCAGGGCCAGATCAGCCGCCTCCATCGCCGGCTTCGCCGCGGTGTCCGCGCTGCTGCAGCCCTTGCTGCACCTGCTGCCCATGGTGCCCGCCCTGGTTGCGCTGGAAATGCTGCAAAGCCTGGGCACGAGCCGGAGCGGCCTCGTGCTGTTCGCGCCGCTGATCGGGCTGGGCTACACGCTGCTGGTGCTGGTCGAGATCACGGTCCTGCGCTGGCTCGTGCTGGGCCGGGTCCGGGAAGGCGTGCACGGCACCGC
Organism: Rhodospirillales bacterium; assembly: GCA_043740535.1. Taxonomy (GTDB): domain Bacteria; phylum Pseudomonadota; class Alphaproteobacteria; order Acetobacterales; family Acetobacteraceae; genus JBBROS01. The sequence continues at coordinate 8,756 of JAYUCA010000419.1, forward strand.
CTCGCTTTTCTTCCTGCGCAAGTGGACCGTCGATCGCCTGCTCGAGCTCTCGCTCGCCGTGCTGCACCCCATCTACGCCAGCCTGTATGTCGTGCCGTTCTTCCGGGCGCTCGGCGCGCGCGTCGGCCGCGGCGCAGAGATCTCGACCGCCGCCTCGGTCACGCACGACCTGCTCGAAATCGGCGAGGGCGCGTTCGTGGCCGACGCCGTGACGCTCGGCGACCCGGAGATCCGCCGCGGGCGGCTCACCTTGCGCCGCACCGTGCTCGGGGCACGCGCGTTCATCGGCAACTGCGCGGTGCTGCCCGATGGCGTCCACATCCCGGACGACAGCCTGGTCGGCTGCCTGTCGGTGCCGCCGGAGGCCCCGGAGCACCTTGCGCCCGGCCAGGCCTGCTTCGGTTCGCCCGCCATCCTGCTGCCCGGCCGCCAGTCGTCCACGCAGTACGACCCGCGCCTGACCTATCGCCCCGGCCCTCGCCAGGTGGCCGAGCGGCTTGTGATCGAGGGCGTCCGCATCATCCTGCCGCGGGCGGGCGTTTTTGCCATGGTATGCCTCGCATTGGATGCCTTCGAGACGCTGCCGGAGCGGGTGGGCCTCGGACCTGCCATGCTGGCCGTCCCGGTGCTGTATGTCCTGCTATTCTGCGTGCCGTCGTTGCTGGGGTCCGCCGCGCTGAAATGGGCGCTGATCGGGCGCTACCGGGCCGGCGAGCATCCGATGTGGTCGCGGCCGGTCTGGCTGACCGAGGCGGTGACGGCGGTGTATGAGGCCCTGCCGGTGCCGCTGCTGCTGCGCCACCTGCAGGGAACGCCGTTCCTGCCGGCGGCGCTGCGCCTGTTCGGGGCGCGCCTCGGCCGGCGGACGTGGATTGCTACCACCGACCTGACCGAGTTCGACCTGGTGCAGATCGGCGACGAGGCGGAGATCAACCAGAACGCCGGTCCGCAGACGCACCTGTTCGAGGACCGGGTGATGAAGGTCGGTCCGGTCGTGCTGGGGGCACGATCGACCATGGGCGCCCACAGCATCGCGCTGCCGGGCTCGCGGCTTCAGGCCGGCGCTCGGCTTGGGTCGCTGTCGCTGGTGATGAAGGGCGAGACCATTCCGGACGGGCCGCGCTGGGCCGGCTCCCCTGCCCGGTGCGCCGGCTGATATCACGCCGCCTGCTGACGGGCCTGCTGCTGTGCGAGGGCGTGGCGCGCGACGACCGGAAGGCTGCGTCCCGGCTGGCCGTGGCGGAGCTTTTGGACCTGCCGGCAACAGGCCTCCGGTTCGGCATGACGCCGGGCGGCAAGCCGCTGCTGACCTGCCCGGAGGGCGCCGGGTTCAGCCGGTCGCACAGCCATGGCGTGCTGCTGGTCGGCGCCGCACGGGGCGGGGCGGTGGGCGTCGATCTGGAAAGGCTGCGGCCCGGGCTGCCGCTGCTGGACATCGCGGACAGCTTCTTCGACGCCGGCGAGGCCGCGCTGCTGCGGGCGCAGCCGCAAGGCGTGCAGCCCCGGGCGTTCTACACGATGTGGGCCTGCAAGGAGGCCGTCCTGAAAGCCGATGGCCTGGGGATCGCCAAGGGCCTGCAGCCGGCGCAGCTGGCTGGGCTGGATTGGGCGCCGCTATGGGCCGGACCCGGCCCGGTCGAGACCCAGGCCGGCAACGTCCGGCTGACGGTGTTGCATCTCGACCTGCCGGACGGGGGCTACGTCGCGGCACTCGCGACGATCGGGGTGCCGCAGCGATCGTGGGGGCGGGGTTGGCCGGGCAACCGGGATCCGTTCGGGCTTTGAAAACGGAATCGGGCCTGCCACTATCCCGCCCGGAGGGTTGTCCCATGGCCGAGCATCTCCCGCGTTGAGCGACGTCATCGAGTTCCGTCCGCGCCGCGACGACACGCTGTGGGCGGTCGTGGCATCGATCGGACGCAAGACCCGGGTGGCGGAGATCTTCAACAGCCGGGAGCGTGCGCTGGCGGACCGCGCCTGGCGCGAGCAGCAGATCCGGGCCTATGCGTCTTTGCTGCAAAGCTGCCGGCAGCCGGCGCCGAGCTACAGCGTGGCGCGGATCCGGCGGGATGAGCTGCCGCGGGCCTGGACGCCGCTGCCGGCGCTGGGCTTCCTGCGCGGGCAGTTCATCTGATCGGACCGGGACCGCCAGCACACACGAAAACGGCGGCGCCCCGCGGCGCCGCCGTCATTCCGTGTCCTGAAAGGATAGGCTTAGTCTAAGAACGCGGAACCTCGTTTCAGGTCCAAGCAACCTGAAGCGATCATGCTCTAGGCGATGTCGGAGAAGCCGCCCCGGCGGCGCCGCGCGAAGAACGCCAGTGCGCCGAAGCCGGTCAGCATGATGGCCCAGGTGGATGGCTCGGGCACCGAGGCATGCACGGTCTTGTCCGTCACGGTGATGTTGTCGAGCAGGGCGATGGGGGGCAGGCCGACGGGCGAGCCGACCGACAGGAACGTCAACACCTGAGACGCCGACGAGGCGATGAACGACAGCTTGGCCAGGCCGCCATCGACGAACCCCTGCGACTGGTTGGACAGCACGCTCGTGGTCTGGGTGGAACCGCCGAAGGTCACCTGGAGGGTCTCGGTCGTGGCGCCCGTGCGGCTCTGGAGTTGGGCGGCGGCCCAGTTGAACGAGACCTCGTAGGTGTCGTTGACCGTCAGCCCGCCGATGGTCTGCCAGATGCTGGCCGCAACGCCCGCCGTCGCGTCGCCGTCCAGGGCGACGAAGTGGTTGCCGGACGCGCCGAAGATGGCGTTGGTCGTCAGGCCGTTGCTCGCCGAACTGGGCAACTTCGCCCAAAGCTTCTCCACGCCGGAGGAGGCGTATTGGCCAGCCGCGTTCTGGGTCGATGCGTTCGATCCATCGAAATAGAGCGCGTAGCCGGTGGCGGCCCAGCCCGTCGGGCCAGCGCCGCCCGGGTACGAAGCGCCGAACTCGGTGTTCGACGTGTAGCCCGACTGGAAATCGCCGTTCACGACCGTCACCGCATTTGCCGCGATCGGCGTGGCCATCGCGATAACCGCCAACAGGGCCTGCTTGAACTTCATGATCGAACCCTCGTCCGTTTGAGGCTTCGGCGGTCGCTCCGCCGGCGCCAGGCTACTGCATCTGCAGTCTGTTTAACGGAACGTTATTTCTCCGTCAACCTGGAACGTGAGATTTTGTCAAACATTGTGGCGTTTTCTCATCGAGTGGTGAGCGCAACATCAATCGCTCGGGATTGGCCGCGCAGGCTGCAGCGGTTCAAGAAAGGAAATCCCATGAAAAACAGGCGAATGACGTCCAAATTTTGATCTGGAACCGGCGATGCGTCCAAATCTGCACGCCATCAGGGAATTCACGCCATCCTTACGCCATTCACGCCGCAGCCTGCCGCTGTCAAGCAACGTTCTGAAATGTCAGCCGATACGTGAGATCGCGTGAAAATACCCGCCGCTGACCCGGCCGCGGCAACCCCCGGCAGGGCCCAGATCACCGCCCTGACCGTCCCGCATACGCACCAGCGGGACGTCGGGGCCGGCTGCAGACTGCTGCGAGTAATGGAACTCATGCCCGCGCAAAACGGCCCCGGCAGGACCCAGCGGCGACGCGGCCAACACCGTCACCGCGCGGTAGCCGAGCGTCATGCGGCGCCGGGCGAAGCTGGTTTCGTGGCCCAGCAGCCCGGCCATCGCGTGGCGCCCGCCGCCGGCGTCCTCCAGCACCGCGCCCAGCACCATGTAGCCGCCGCACTCGCCATGCACCGGCCGCGTTTCCGCGAACCGGCGCAGGCCGCCCAGGAAATGCGCCGCTTCTGCCAGCGGCGCGGCGTGCAGCTCGGGATAGCCGCCGGGCAGCCAACAGGCGTCGCAGTCATCGGGCGGGGCCTGGTTGGCAAGGGGGGAGAACGCGATGACCTCCGCGCCGCTGGCCCGCCAGCCGGACACCAGATGCGGGTAGATGAAGCTGAAGGCCGCGTCCTGCGCGAGGGCGATGCGTTGCCCCGGAGGCGGAAGTGCGACGGCGGCCCCCGGACGCCCCGGATGTCCCGGACGCCCAGTAGGCAGCGTGAGCGGGCCGGCCCCG
>JAYUCA010000420.1:0-2170 GCA_043740535.1 Rhodospirillales bacterium
GGCACGCGGCCGCCGATATCGTCCACGGCCCACCCCACCACGGCCTGCCGCTCCGCAGCGCTCAGCTTCGACACCTCCGTGGCCAAACCCAGGACCACCACGCCATGACAGCCGCCAGCAACGCACGCCTCCGCCTGCCGCCGCATCGCCGCCCGATCCAGCGCCCCGTCCGGGCCGAAGAATGCATACAAAACCGTGTGGATGCCCTCGAAAACCAATGTTGCCTCCCTCGTCGTCCCCGAATACACCGTCCACACCATGGCCCGGGGCGGCCGGTGGTATAAGGTGCGCCTGTGATCACCGACCTTCCGAACCTGCTCACCCTATCGAGAATCGCGGCGATTCCTCTGCTGGTGTTCCTCGTCGCGCTGCACACCCCCACCGCTGACTTCAGCGCGTGCGTGCTGTTCAGCGCCGCCGCGATCACCGACTACTTCGATGGCCGCATCGCCCGCGGCCGCCGGCAGATCTCCGACATCGGCCGCATGCTGGACCCGATCGCGGACAAGCTGCTGGTCGGCGCGACGCTGATGCTGCTGGCCGGCCAGGGCCGGTTGTCGACCTGGGGCCTGTATCCCGCGATCGTCATCCTGCTGCGGGAGATCCTGGTCAGCGGCCTGCGGGAATACCTGGCCGGGCTGCGGGTCGGCCTGCCGGTGACGACATTGGCCAAATGGAAGACCGGCGCGCAGATGGGCGCGCTCGGCACCCTGCTCGCCGGCGACGACTCCGCCGTGCTGCTGCACCTCAGCGTGATCCCCGTGTCGACGATCGGCGAGGCCATGCTGTGGGCCGCAGCCGGGCTGACGCTGTGGACCGGCTGGGACTACCTGACGATCGGCCTGCGCCACGCCGCAGCACCCCCGCCCCGCGCCCCGGCGGCCACCGATGCTTGAGCATTCCGCGCTGCACATGCACATTCGACCCAACCATGCCGGTTCAGGAGCATCCATGCGGCGCACAGTGATCATCGGTTCGCTCCTTCTGCTGCCTGGCTGCACCGGCTTCGGCGGGTTCCTGGATCACACCTTCTCGTTCCCCGGCGCCAACCCGAACATCCCCACGGCAGACTCCGAGAACGTGCGCCGCGTGCTCGGCCAGGCGCTCGACCCCACCCCGCTGCAGCCGGAGCCCGGCAACGTGTGGCCCGCCCCCTCGCAGCCCGACCCGACCCTGGCCGACCTGCAGAACCAGCAGGGCGCCGAGGCCCAGCGCGGCTTCCCCGCCACCGCCGTGCCCGGCGCCGAGCCCGGCCTGCCCGCCGGCCGGCAGCCGCGCCCGCGCGGCAGCTCCACCGCGCCCGGCAGCATCGAACCCGGGCCGCCCGGCACGCCAGGCGTTCGCCCCATCCCGCGCCCGCCGCAATCCTCGGTCCCGGGCCCCGGTCCGGCCGGGTCCGTCGTGCAGACGCCGCGGGGCGCCGCCGTCGATACCGGCGGCACCGGCAGCTACCGCCAGCTGACCACCCCGCAGGGCCCGGGCGCGATCATGGTGCCGAACGGCAACGGCACCAGCACCATCATCAACCCCAACGGCACGGTCCAGACGGTCCCGACCCCCCGCTGAACCATGGTGCACCTGCTGTATTTCGCCTGGATCAAGGAACGGATGGGCAAGTCCGAGGAGAACCTCGACCTCCCGCCCGGCGTCGCCTCGGTGGGCGCTCTCGCCGCCTTCCTCCAGCACCGCGACGCAGCCGGGCAGGCGGCCTTCGCCCAGCCGGGCATCGTCCGCGCGGCTGTGAACCAGGAGTTCGCCACCCCGGACGCGCCGGTCCGGGACGGCGACGAGGTCGCGTTCTTCCCCCCGGTCACCGGCGGCTGATGGCCACGGTCCGCGTCCAGGCCGAGCCCTTCGACACCGGGCGGGAGATTGCGGCCCTGCTGGGCACGGATACCGCCATCGGCGGCCTGGGGTGCTTCGTCGGCGCCGTGCGCGACAGCGCTGCCGGCCGCCCGATCCTTGCGATGACGCTCGAGCACTACCCCGGCATGACCGAGCGCGCCCTGGTCGCCATCGCCGAGGAGGCCGAGCGCCGCTGGCCGCTGCTCGGCTGCGCGCTGATTCACCGCGTCGGCCGGCTCGTCCCCGGCGACGCCATCGTGCTCGTGCTGGCCACCAGCCCGCACCGCCAGGCCGCCCTGGACGCGACGGCGTTCCTGATCGACTG
>JAYUCA010000421.1:0-7121 GCA_043740535.1 Rhodospirillales bacterium
GAAGCCCGGTCCTTGATGACGCCCGGTCCTTGATGACGCCCGCCATGGTCATGCTGCGCGGCGTCAAGCGGCTGGTGCCCAGGGGCCTGCTGGGCCGCAGCCTGCTGATCGTGCTGGTTCCGTTGATCCTGCTGCAGGCCGTCGCCTTCACCTTCTTTTATGGGGTCCATCTCGACCTTGTCTCTCGCCGCCTGTCCGGCGCCATCGCCGGCGAGATCGCCCAGACGATCGGCCTGCTGCAGCGCTATCCGGACGACCAGGAGAGCATCCTGCGCAGCGCCTGGCTGCAGTTCGAGATCCCGATGCGGGTGATCCCGGACGCCACGCTGCCGCCCAACCGCCACGTCAACCAGCCTGGACCCATGGACGACGACCTGGCCGCGGCGCTGAACGCGAAGGTCGGCCGGCCCTTCGTGATGGACTGGTCGACGGACCCCCGCGCCGTGCTGGTCCGCGTCCAGCTGCCGAACGCGCTGCTGGAGCTGGAGGCGCCGCGCAAGCGGCTTTATACCAACACCGTCTATATCTTCGTCGTCTGGGTGGTGGGCACGGCGCTGGTGCTGTTCGGCATCGCCGCGCTGTTCCTGCGCAACCAGGTCCGCGCCATCAAGCGCCTGGCCGACGCGGCGGAGGCCTTCGGCATGGGCCGCGACCGTGGCCCCATCCGCCCCGAAGGCGCCACCGAGGTCCGTCAGGCGGCATCCGCGTTCAACCGCATGCAGGCCCGCATCGTCCGCTTCCTGCAGCAGCGGACGGAGATGCTGGCCGGCGTCTCGCACGATCTCCGCACCCCCCTCACCCGGCTTCGCCTGGCGCTGGCCGTCCTGCCCGCCACCCCGGCGCTGCGCGAGGACGTGGCCGACATGACCGCCGACGTCGACGAGATGGAGCGGATGATCGGCGGCTACCTGTCGTTCGCGCGCGGCGAAGGCGCGGAGCAGGCGCAGCCGGTCGATGTCTCGGCGATGCTGCAGGAGGTCGCGAGCCGCGCCCGCCGGGCGGGGGCCGAGGTGGCCATGGACGCGGCCCCGGGCCTGATCGTCAGCCTGCGGCCGGACGCGGCGCGCCGGGCCATGACGAACCTGGTCGACAACGCCCGCCGTCACGCCAGCCGCATCCGCCTGGCGACCGAGGCCGATGACCGGTCTGTCCATCTGATCGTCGACGACGACGGCCCGGGCATCGCGCCGGACCGCCGCGAAAGCGTGTTCCGCCCCTTCGAGAGCGGCCCGAACGGCGGCACCGGGCTGGGCCTGACGATCGCCCGCGACATCGTGCGCGCCCACGGCGGCGAGATCCTGCTGGAGGACAGCCCGATGGGCGGCCTTCGCGCCCGGATGCGTCTGCCGGTGTAGGTTCGCGTATTTTCGTGCCGCGCGTCCCCCAGGCTTGCCGCCCTATCACAGCCGTGTGACCATTCCCCAAAGACCACCGGAGGACGTCCATGAACACGCCCGCTTTCAGCCGCGCCCTTGTGGCGGCGGCGGCCCTTGCGCTGGCCCCCGCCGCCTTCGCCCAGACCACCGCCCAGACCCTCGCCCCCCGGGCGGCCCCGGCGAAGTCCCTTCCCGTCCCCGGCACCGTCAGCCCGGAGATGCAGGCGATCATCGCCCAGCCGCTGCGCAACAACTGGGACAAGCCGCCCACGACGCCCGAAGGCTGGACCCAACTCGTCGATACGCTGGCCGCCGCCACGAAGCCGCTGGTCGCGCCCATGGCCGAACGGATGCACGTGAAAATCGCCCCGTCCACGATCAACGGCGTCAAGGTGTTCGTCATCACGCCCGACGCCATTCCCGCCGCGAACCGCAACCGCCTGCTGGTCCACGTCCACGGTGGCTGCTACGTGCTGAACCCGCACGAGGCGGCCCTGCCCGAGGCGATCATGGTGGCCGGGTTCAGCCGCATCAAGACGATCGCGGTCGATTACCGCATGCCGCCCGAGGCCTATTACCCGGCCGCGCTGGACGACGCGATGACCATCTACAAGGCCGCCATCAAGATGGTGAAGCCCCGCAACGTCGGCGTGTTCGGCAGCTCCGCCGGCGGCGCGCTCACGCTGGAGATGATGCTCCGCGCCAAGCAGGACAAGCTGCCGATGCCCGGCGCCATCGCCCCCGGCACCCCCATGGCGGACGTCACCAAGCAAGGCGACACTTTCCAGACCAACGGCATGATCGACAACGTGCTGGTCTCCGTCGACGGCTTCTGCGACGCCGCCACCGTCTTCTACGCCCACGGGCATGACCTGAAGGACCCGATGCTGTCGCCGGTCTATGGCGACCTCGGCGGCTTCCCGCCCACCATCCTGTCCTCCGGCACGCGCGATCTGCTGCTCAGCAACACCGTCCGCACGCACCAGAAGCTCCGCCGCGCCGGGGTGGAGGCGTTCCTGCAGGTGTTCGAGGGCCAGTCCCACGCGCAATTCTACCGCGACGACCGCGTCCCCGAGGTCAAGGACGCCATGACCGAAATCTCCGGCTTCTTCGACAAGCACCTGGGGAAATAGCGATGCGCCATCTGTTCACCCTGGCCGCCATCCTGCTCGGCCTGGCCGGCGCCGCCCACGCGCAGGCGCCGGAACCAGGCCTGCAGTTCTACGACATCGGCAACTTCACGCTGGAAAGCGGCGAGGTCATCAAGGATTTTCGAATTGCCTACATGACCGAGGGCACGCTGAATTCGGCAAAATCCAACGCCGCGCTGATGGTGACGGCCATCGGCGGCAACCACCACCGCATCGACTTCCTGATCGGACCGGGCCGCGGCATCGACACCGAGCGCCTGTTCGTCGTCAAGACCAATGCCATCGGCAACGGCATCACGACTTCGCCCAGCAACAGCCCGTCGCAGAAAGGGCCGGACTTCCCGCATTTCACCATCCGCGACATGGTCGAAAGCCAGCATCAACTGCTGAAGCACCTGGGCATCGACCACCTGGTGGCCGTCGCCGGCGCCTCGATGGGCGGCATGCAGGTTCTGCAATGGGGCGTCAGCCACCCCGCCATGATGGACGGCCTGGTGGCGCTGACCCCCATGGCGCGCACCACGCCGTGGTCGATCGCCGTCAACCACGCCACCCGCCGCGCCCTCACGATGGACCCGGCCTTCATGGACGGCCGCTACACGAAGCAGCCCGAGGCCGGCTGGCGCATGCGCGCCGACGTGCTCCAGGTGCTGGGCGCCCGCACGCCCGAGGCGATGCGCCAGCAATTCGCCGAACCCATGGACGTGATGGCCTGGATCACCGCGCAGGAAGACGCCGTGGTGAAGTCCGGTTTCGACGCGAACGACTGGATCGCGCAGACCTGGGCCTATGACCGCCACAACGTCGGCGACACGAAGATCGACGGCAAGGCGGCATTCGGCGGCGACCCGGTCCGCGCGCTGCGGACGGTCAAGGCCAAGGCGCTGCTGATGGCAGGCCGGCTCGACCTGTACAACCCGGTCGAGGACGGCATCGCAGCGGCCGAGGCGATGCCCGACGCCCGCCACGTGACGATCCCCTCGGTCCAGGGCCACGTCGCGGCCTCACCGGGCTTCAAGGCGGCGGACTTGGACTTCATCAACGCCACGGTGCGCGGCTTCATGCAGGACGTGACGAAGGGCTGGACCACCACGCGGTAGTGGCCGGACGGCTGCCCGTTTGTGACCGCGCCCCGAATGGGGGTATTCGGGCAGCCGACAGGATGGAGCGAGCCACGTGGATATCGAAACCGCGCCAGAGGGCGTGAAACCAGGCGTGCCCGAAGGCTGGGGCGTGATGCCGACCAAGGCGTTCGGCACCCTTGTCGGGCCGTTCTACCAGCCGCAGGACGGCGCCGCCCTTACCTGCGGCTTCCTGGCCGACGCGCGCCACGGCAACAAGCGCGGCGTGACCCATGGCGGCATGGTGGCGACGGCGTTCGACGTCGCGCTGGGCAATGCAAGCTGGGCCGCCGCCGGGCAGAAGCCTGCCGCCACGGTGCAGCTGAACGTCCACTTCGTCGGCGCCTTGAAGCTGGGCGAGTTCGCGGTTATCCGCACCGAGATCGTCAAGGCCACCCGCACGATGGTGTTCCTGCGCGGCACCATGACCGTCGGCGACCGCGTGGTCGGCGTCGCCGACGGCGTATGGAAGATCCTCGAATGGCGCGGAGAGCCCTTCGTGCCGACCTGACAGCGCCAGTTCGCGGCGCCGGGCCTCTATGCCGGCGCCGCCTTCAGCGCCTGCCCCACCTTGACCGTGAGCTCCGCAGCCGTGAAGGGTTTCCGCAGCACCGCCCGCCAGGCGTCGTCGGGCAGCAGGGTCGGCTCGGCATACCCGGTCATGAACAGGATCGGCAGCGCCGGCCAGGCGCGCCGCACGATCTTCGCCAGTTCCACGCCATTCATGCGCGGCATCGCAACGTCGATCAGCATCAGCGCCACACAGCCCTCGCCACGCTCCAGATGATCCAGCGCCGCCCCGGCGGAGCCAACCGCGACCACCTCATGCCCCGAATCCCGCAGCAGCTCGGCCGTGGTGGCGCGGACCGCGGGATCGTCATCGACCAGCAGCACATGCGTCGGTGCGTCCAACGCCGGACCAGAGCCCTCGTCCGCGGCCACGCTTGCCGTCCGGACAGCACCGTCCCCGGCCCGCGGCAGGAACACGGTGACCGCGGTCCCTTCGTCCGGCGCCGACTGCACCGACACGCCGCCGCCCAATTGCTTGGCGATGCCCAGAAGTTGCGCCAGCCCAAGGCCGGAGCCGCGGCCGATCTCCTTCGTGGTGAAGAACGGCTCGAAGATCCGGTCCCGCACCATGTCCGCAATGCCCGAACCGGTGTCGGCCACCGTCACCGCGATATAGTCGCCGGGCTCCGGCTCCTCCGGCCGGGCGGGCGCGTCGCGGGTCACGTTCGCGGTGCCGATCGTGATTGCTCCGCCCTGCGGCATTGCGTCGCGCGCGTTGATGGCCAGGTTGAGCACAGCCATCTCCAACTGCGTCAGATCGGCGAGCGCTGTGTGCAGCGCCGGATCGAGCGTGAACTCGACGGCGATGGTCGCCCCGATCGTGCCCTGCAGCAGCGGGCGCATGGCGCCAAGCGCGTGGTTGACGTCGATCGGCTCGATCATGATCGGCTGCTGGCGGGAAAACGACAGCAACTGCGCGGTCAGCCGGGCGCCCCGCTCGGCCGCATCCCGCGCGCCCCTGATCAGGCGGTCGGTCCTGGCCAGGTCGTTGGGCCGGCCCGGGTCGGGCGGCGGACGCTTGGCCATCAGCTCCAGGTTGCCGAGGATCGCCGTCAACAGATTGTTGAAGTCATGCGCGATTCCGGCCGTGAGTTGCCCCACCGCCTCCATCCGATGCGCCTGGTGCAGCGCCCGGTCGGCCCGCTTCTGAGCCGTGACGTCGGCGATCGCCGACCAGGTGCGCACGAAGCGCCCGGCGGCGTCAAACTCCCCCCGCGCGGCGATCCGCGCATCGAACACCTGCCCCGTCCGTGTGACGAACTGGTAATCGACGATCCGCGGCTCGCCGCGGCTGGCGAGCATCTCCGGCCACGCGCGCCTCTGATAGACTGTGGCCGATTCGGGCGTCATGAATTCGGCAGGCGAATGGCCGATCACTTGCTCCCGGCCATAGCCGAACAGCTCGATCCAGGTGTCGTTGACGTCGATCAGCAGCGCTTCGGCATCCGTCGACTGCAACGCGACGGGCGTACGGTTGTAGAGGTTGCGGTAGCGTGCCTCGCTCTCGCGCAGCCCGGATTCCACCTGCTGGCAGTCTTCCACCTCGGCTCGCAACTGCCAGATCGTGGCCTCCAACGCGGTCGTGCGCTCCTGTACGCGCTGTTCCAGCACCTGCCTCTCGTGCCGGGCGTCGTCGATATCGTCCGCGGTCCCCAGCCAATCGACCCGGCCGTCCTCCCCCTGCAGCGGCCTGTTGTGCAGGCGGTGCCAGCGATACGCGCCGTCATGCCGCCGCAGCCGCGCCTCGACCACGTATTCCTCGCCGGCTGCCACGCCGGCCGAGCGCGCCGTGTCGTAGCCGTCGCGGTCCTCGGGGTGGACCAGGGCGGCGAGAGCGGCGGTGTCCCAGTCGTTGCGTTCACCGGCGAATTCGACAAAGGCCCGGTTGCAGCATTCTGCACGTCCGCCGCGGGAGATCACGAAGGCGATCTGGGGCACCGCCTCCAGCAACGTCCGAAAACGCGCCTCACTCTGCTCCAGCGTGCGGTCGGACGTCCAACTCTGCTGGCCGGATGCGGACATCATCAAGCTATATGATAGCCGGTCGCCGTCATCAACGACTGACCGCGCCGGCCGGTTGCCCACCCCATGTCTGGCCGGCTGGATGGAAAAGCACGCCGATGCGAACCGGACGTGATCCGGCAGCCGGGCGTCAGTAGAGGTTGGCCCGCTCCCGCAGCGCCGGCCGATCCTGACGCAGGGGCGGCTTCGCTGCGGGCGCTCCGCCCCGCGCCGCCGGCTTCGCAGCGGGCGTGGGCGTGGGCGCCGGCGCCAAGGGGTTCGCCGCCGGAACCGGCTCTCGCAGGATCGGCGCCGGCGGGACAATCAGCGGCGGGACCGGCGGCGCGGGGAGTGGTTCCGAAGGCGCCGGTTCGACCGCCGCCGCCGCCGTCGCCGAAGATGGCGAACGCACGGGCATGGCCGGCGCCCGGGGCGGCGCTGGGGCCGGCAGGCGGACCCGCAGCACCGCCAACGCGCCGCCGGCAGCCACCACCGTCACCCCGGTTGCGACCAGCGCCAGCCAGCGCCGGCGCGCCTGCACGACGGTCGCAACGCCGATGGTCGATCGGACATCCGTGATATGCGACTCGATCGGCGTCGGCTCGGACAGCAGTTCCGCTGCCCGCACCGGTTCGCCGCCGCTCGAAGGCGGCGCACGCACCGACGGCTGTGCGGAAGCCTCCCCGCCACCCGGCGCCTCCAGGGCCGCCAGCCGCGCCAGATAGGGCCGGTGCTGCAATTCCATGGCGTCAAACGCCCGCGGCGCGTCGCCCGGCCGCCTGGCCCATATCAGCGACGAGGCCCCGCGCGGAGGTGGGGTTGCGGCGGGCGCGGGCGCCCCGGTCTGGATCGGCGCCGGCAGAGCCGCCGCCTTCCGGACCGGGACCGGCATGGGCAACTGC
>JAYUCA010000422.1:0-4689 GCA_043740535.1 Rhodospirillales bacterium
CTCGACTTCCTCGCCACCGCGGCCACGGCCATCACCCAGGCCTTCTCGGCCGCCACCGGCCTCACCACCCTCACGCTCGCTTTGGCCGGCGGCGGAACCCGCACCGCCGCCCTGGCCGGCGACTACACCGCCGCCTTCTTCGGCATCCAGCAGACCGGCGCCGACACCATCGTCACCACCACCACCACCCACGCCAACCCCGCCATCCCCGCCTTCGGCGTCAACGGCAGCCCCATCGCCGCCAGCGGCCTCCCGACCAGCTACATGCTCGACCTCGGCACGACCTACCTCGGCGGCCCCACCCTCAGCGCCGGGATCGACGCCTTCAACCTCGGCATCGCGCCGGCAGACCTGCTGAACGGCAGCTTCACCATCACCGGCTCCCCGGCCTTCGCCAACACGGGGTTCGCCGACTTCGCCGGCATCTCCGCCGGCAACGCCGACACGCTCCCCCGCGTCAGCCTGGTTCCCGGCGCCATCGGCCGCTTCACCGAGACGATCGTCCTCCATTCCCAGGACAAAACCCCCGACGGCGTCACCACCGCCAACCGCGACCTTACCGTCTTCGTCTCCGGCGGCACTGCCGAGGCGCCGCCTCCGCCACCCCCGCCGCCGCCGCCGACCCCGACCGCCATCGCCTGGGGCGACGTCCACATCACGGACTTCAGCGGCGGCGGCTACAACTTCCAGGGCGCCGGCGAGTTCGTGCTCGCGCGGTCCACCACACCGGGCGACACCTTCCAGCTCCAGGCCCGGCTGGTGCCGTACAGCGCCAGCGCCAGCGTCAGCGTCATGGACATGATCGGCGCCCGCATCGGCGCCGACCGCGTCACCTTCGGCGCCAGCCGCGCCGTCGCCCTCCAGGTCAACGGGGCCGCGACCACCTTGGCCGTCGGCGACTCCATCCAGCTCTCGGGCGGCACGCTCCAGGCCGCCGGGGTCAACATCTATGTCCTTGCGTGGAACAGCGGCGAGACCCTGACCGTCCGCGTTAGCAGCGAGATCGACCTCGATCTCAGCCTTGGCGCCGCCGCCCGGCCCGGTTCCGTCGCCGGGCTGTTCGGCGGCAACAACGGGCGCGCGACGGACTTCGCCCTGCCGGACGGCGCCGTGCTGCCCCAGCCGATCACCACCGACCAGCTTTACGGCGCCTTCGCCAACGCCTGGCGCATCACCCAGCCCACCTCGCTGCTCGACTACGCCGCCGGGCAGACCACCGGGACCTTCACCGACACCGCCTTCCCCTTCGACGTCGTCGCCCTGTCGAGCCTGCCCGCCGCCGTGGCCGCCGCCGCAGCCCTGCAGGCCCGGGCGGCCGCCATCACCGACGCCACCATCGCCCAGCAGGCCCAGCTCGACTTCGCCGCCACCGGCGACCGCGCCTTCCTCGCTGCAGCGCAGTTCGCCCAGTCGGTAGGCGTTATCGCCACGCTGTCGCCCACCACGCCATCGAGGCCCGCCCCGGTGGCGATCGGCGTCAGCGCGCCCATCGCCACCGCCAACGCGGTCCAGGGCGGCCCGACCCCGGTCAGCTTCCTGATCTACCTCACCGGCCCCGCGCCCACGGACATCCTGGTCGGCTGGGCCGTGACCACGCCGGGCGCAGGCTTCCTCGGCGCGGCCGCGTTTGGCGGAACCCTCCCATCCGGCGCCGCCCTGATCACCAAGGGACAAACCAGCACGAACGTGACCCTGGCAGTTCCCGCCGCCGCCTTCGGCACGGAACCGAGCGACGGGCTGCAGCTCACCGTCACCGCCACCGACGGATCCGCCGTCTTCGCCCCCACGGCACGGCTTGTCCTCGTCAACCCGAACCCGAAGCCCGGTCCCCCGGCCAGCGCCACCATCACCGAGACCGCCGGCGGCGGCGCCTTCGCGCACAGCGGCAACAGCTACACGCTCGATCTCGGCACATTCCAGCAGGGGTCCGGCCTCGTCACCGCGCAGTTCGCCATCGCCAACGCCGGCGTGTCCGGCGCCGACGCGCTGTCGGGCGCCTTCACCGCCACCGGGCCCGCCGCCTTCACGCTGCAGAACTTCACCGCATTCGGCCCCGTCGACGGCCAGAGCAGCTACTTTGCGCCCCGCCTCAGCCTCGACACGACGAACGCCGGCGTCTTCACCGAAACCATCACGTTGGCGCCGCAGGACAGCAACGACAGCGGCTATTCGGCCGCCCTGCCGGTCCAGACGCTGACCGTCACGGGCACGGTGACCATCCCTGTGCCGCCGACCGTCTCCGCCCCCACGACATTGGCCACCTTCGCCGGCGTCAGCTCCCAGGTCACCCCGCTATCGGTCGGCGATACCGCAGCGCCCGGCAAGCCGCTGACAGTAACCGCCGGCGTCGTGGGCGGTACGGTATCGACCGCCGTCACCGGCGCGCTGGCCGTGGCCGGCAACGGCACCGGCAGCCTGGTGCTGTCCGGCAACCTGGTGGACATCAACGCAGCCCTCGCCGCCCTGAGCTACACCGGCGCGGCAGGCGGCGCCGACGCGCTCACCCTGACGGTCACCGACGCCGCCCGCGCCAGCGCCACCCGCACCGTCGCCATCAGCAACACCGCCCTGCCGCCAAGGGGCGCCGTCATCCGCTCGGCGGCGAACACGACGGTGCTCGTCGGCCAGCCCAGCGGCCTCGCCGGGCTCGAGCTGGTCGATCCCTACGACAAGCTGCTCGGCAAGGTCATCACCATCCACTTCAGTTCGAAGAACTCCACCCTCGATATCAAGGGGCCGACCGCGGGCGTCGTGATCACCGGCCAGGGCACCGGCGAGATCGCGATCACCGGCACCGTCGATCAGATCAACGCCCTGCTCGCCGACGACATCATCGCCAATTTCACGAAGGTCCTCGTCGATCTCGTGGTCGACAAGACCAAGCACCAGGCCCGCTTCCTGCTGATGCAAGGCAAGCTCGATGACAACAGCCTCGGCCCCACGCCCGAGGACCTGATCACGGTCGCGGGCGGGCCCGAAGGCAAGTCGTTCGCCCTGGGCGTGACCGCCATCAGCTTCGAGCTGGAAAGCATCGCCAACTATCTCACGACCGGCGCCCAGCCCGATCAGGAGAAGCTGCTGCTGGACATCGCGATCGTCATCGCCGACGCCCACATCGTCGATCAGCGGGGCACGATCTACGACTTCAACTTCGCCGGCGAGTTCATCCTCGCCGCCTCCACCCCGCCCGGCGACACCTTCGTGGTGCAGGGACGGCTGCAGCCGCTGCCCGGCAGCCCGGCCGCCACCGTGATGACCCAGGTCGCAGCCCTCGTTGGCGCCGACCGCGTCACCTTCGGCGCCAACCGCTTCAACACCGTCTGGGTCAACGGCAAGGCCGTCACCCTCACCCTCGACACCAGCAGCTTCCTCACCGGCGGCGAGCTGACCAAGGTATCGGCCGACACCTACAAGATCGTCTGGAACACCGGCGAGGCGCTGACCGTCACCACCAACGGCGACTACCTGAGCGCCCAGATCGCCGCCGGGCCCAACAACCATGCCGGCACGCTGTTCGGCATCGACACGCTGTCGAGCACGCCTGGCAAGGACTTCACCCTGCCCGACGGCACCGTGCTGACCCAGCCGCTGACCCAGGCCCAGCTTCGTCAGTTCGCCGACGCCTATCGCGTGCCGCAACCGGTATCATTGTTCGACTACGCCCTGGGCGAGACGACCGACACCTTCACCGACCTCGGCTTCCCGCGCAGCACGCTGTCGCTCGCCGGCCTGCCGGCCGACCTGCTGGCCAAGGCCGCCGCGGTGGTGGCCGCGGCCGGCATCACCGACCCGGGCGTCGTCGCGGCGGCGGAGTTCGACTACATCGCCAGCGGCGGCGACACCCGCTTCGTCGCCACCGACGCCAGCCTGCTGACGGGCATCAACACCCTGTCGGCGCAGATCACCCCGGCGCCCGCCACCGTGTCGATCGGCGTGCTGCCGGTCCAGTCCCGCGTGCGCGCGACGGCCGGCTCCTCGACCCAGGTCCAGTTCGAGGCCTACCTGACCGCCGCCGCCCTGACCGACACCACCGTGACCTGGGCGGTGGCGGCCGCCGGCGCCGGCTATCTGGACGCCTCCAACTTCGGCGGCACGCTGCCCGCCGGCTCGATCGTCATCAAGGCCGGGCTGCTGACCGGGTTGATCGCCGTCACCTTGCCCGACGGCGCGCTCGGCACGCTGGCGCAGGACAACATCGCGCTTCAGGTCGGCAATGCCGCCGGCGTGCCTGTCCTGGTGCCGCGGGCAAGGGCCACGATCACTCAGCCCGTGGCCGGCGCCCCGCCGGCGCCGCAGTTCGTCAGCCTGGTGAACCTCGGCGAATTCTCGCATACCGGCGGCAACTACACGCTGGACCTCGGCGACGTGCAGTTCGGCGAGCCCTTGCCGCATCTGCGCTTCGGCATCGTCAACGGCGCGGCAGCGCCCGCGGACGACCTCGGCGGCACGCTCAGCGCCACCACGGTCGACGGCCTCACCGTCACCGGCGCCACCCTGCCGGCCACGCTGGCGGCGGGGCAGAGCTACTACGGCATCGACGTGTCGCTGCAGTACACCAAGTTCGGCGCCAACCAGGAGGTGATCACCTTCCGTAACTGCTCAACCCACCTTTAGCTGATATCCCAGCGGGGCTGCGAGAAAGCCTATTGACACGGTAACGGGCGAGTCGATTCAAGGTGGTGGTGCCCC